>JBAYRN010000006.1:0-90723 GCA_041676625.1 Vulcanimicrobiota bacterium | reverse complement strand
TCGTTCATTATTGTCCATGCGAATAGCTCATTTCACCCGAATATAGCCCCATATTAGGGCAAAATTTCACTATCCGCCTGAACAAAATGTCCTTCGCTCTGCTCGGTCCGACTACTCCGACACGCTCCTAGCCGGGATCGGATCTCGTTTTACAACCGAACAGCCCGGACCCGGCTGAGCGCCACCATAGACGAGATGGCGCAGGCCAGGATGACCAACTCCATACTATGGGGTGTGAACGAATGCAGGCGTCCCACCGCGCCCGAGGCCAGGGCGGCTCCACCGTACTGAATCAACCCCAGGAATGCCGAAGCCGTACCCGCGCGCCGACTCTGCTCGGCCAGGGCACCGGCCGTGGAATTGGGGAACACCAGGCCGAGGGAAGCAACGAAAACAAAGAGGGCGGCTATACTCACCGCATCGGGCAAGGCCAGTTCGTTTCGCGCCGCCAGTAAGACCGCAGCCACCGTGGACACCGGGATCACGGCCTGCAGCACTTCGGAATAGCTGCGGGTCTTGAGCAACCAGTTATTGAGCTGAGAAGCCCCGATCAGACCCAGGGCGTTCATACCGAAGAGCAGGGTGTACTCCCTGGAAGTGAATCCCAACTGGTCTATGAAGAAGTTGGGAGACCCGGTGATATAGGCGAAGAGTCCGGCCTGGATCAGCGCGCCAGTCACGGCAAACCCCATAAAGCCGCGGTGGGTCAAGAGTTCGAGCAGTACTCGGGGCTGCCAGCGCGTCCCTGAGAGGCCGCTGGTAGACGGCACGACCAGCGCAGCAGCCCGCATCACTACCGCCGCGAAGAGCGCTGAGAGAACGAAGATGGCTCGCCATCCCAGGTACTCGGACACCCCTTGCCCGAGCAAAGGAGCCAGCACCGGCGCCAGCCCCATGCAGAGCATCACCAGAGAAAAAACCCGGGCGGTCTCCTGGGGCGTGAAGAGATCCCGAATAAGGGCTCTCCCGACCACCATACCGGCACAGGAGCCGAGGGCCTGAATAAAGCGTAGTACCAGCAGTGACTCCACGTTGGGCACGAAGGCGCACCCCAGAGAGGCGAGGATGTACACACCCAGCCCGATCAAAAGTGGCTGTCGGCGCCCCACCCGGTCGCTGATCGGCCCGTAGATAAACTGGCCCAGGCATAACCCGGCGAAGAAGGTGGCCAGGGTGGCGGCCACCGCTCCGGAACCGGCCTGGAGGTCTTGTTCCACCATGGGAAAAGCCGGCAAATAGGCGTCGATCGACAAAGGCCCCAGCGAAGCGAGAGCCGCGATGGTGAGAATAACCCGCCTTCTTTTCTTATCGTTCCAGATGTCGCCCACCGAGGGATCATACCGAGAGTCATTCTATTAAGTCAATCAATAACTTTATAATAACTTCCAACGATAAACTAGATACTTCGTCACTCTTTTGCTATGGTTGTCCCGTGATCGATGTAACGTTTTCCCTGAGCCAACTGCAGTCGTTCCTGGCGGTGGTAGAAAAGGGGTCGTTCTCCGGCGCTGCCAGAGCGCTGGGGAAGGGACAGCCCGCGGTCAGCCACGCGGTAGCCACCCTGGAAACCCATCTGGGGGTGGAGTTGTTCGACCGAAGTGGGCGCACTCCCACTCTCACCGAGGCAGGTTCGGCCCTCCTTCCCGAGGCTCGGGAGCTTCTCGCTTCAGCCCAGATGCTCCGCCACAACGCCCGGCACTGGAGCAGCAACGCCGAGCAACAGCAACTCGCCTTGGTGGTCGACATGATCCTTCCTCTTGATCGTCTGGTTCGGCTGATCGGCGACCTCAAGGAGGCCCATCCCGGTCTCTCCCTCACCGTACAGATCGAAGCCAGGGGCGCCGTAACCGCTCGCCTCTTAGACGAGAGCTGCCAACTCGGGGTGACCGGCTTGCTCCTGCCCAACGTACCCACAGGGATGGAGACCATTCCGGTGGGCTCCGTGCCCTTTGTGGCCGTGGCCGCCCCCGAACATCCCCTCGCCGTACACCGCAACGGGCTTGTACCGCTATCCGTTCTGCGGCGGCATACTCAGTTGGTTCTGGATGATCGGAGTCATCTCTCCACCGATCAGCAAGTGGGAGTGGTGGGCTCCAATACCTGGAAGATCGGCAACCAGAGCGCCAAGCACCGGTTCCTGCTGGAAGGGTTCGGATGGGGCGCCATGCCGCTGCACGAGGTGGAAAACGATATCGAACATGGGCATCTGGTCAGCTTTCAGCCCGCCAATTGGAGTGAACCCAGAGTCACCATCCCTCTCCACATCATCTACCGCAGCGATCGTCCCCTGAGCCGGGTGGCTGAAGCGGCGATCTCCTTGATTCACTCTTCCGGCTTCTAAAAACGCTTTGTCCACATGTTTACTTCTGGTGAATGAGCCATTTACGGGTTTCTGGCATGATGGTAATCAGCCCACATTATGTTGATAGCTCATTCCAGACATACCGGCTTCGCCAAATTTCCGCTTCCCAAGCAGCTAGCTCCCTCCGGCCTGAAACCCGCCATGGATCAGTTCGAGAAAGCCGAATTGGAGTCTTGGAGCGAGCGGCTGCGCCCCGACCTGGGTTATCTGACCACGCCCCCGGCGGGTCCTGTAGAGGGGAAGTTTGAACAGGCTCAGGGATACCTGATCGATCTGATCGATCGGCTGGCCCTGGAAGATCTGAACAAGCGAAAGCTCGACTTTCAAGTGGAGATCTTCACCGGAGACGTACCCCAGGCCGCCTTGGACGACGACATGAGCGCCGAGGCGAACTGGAAAGAGGAGCACCCTGGCAAGGAATGGCCCGTGCGGGCCTGGTTCGGCACCCCCACCGGCAGCCACAAACCGATCTATCGGCTGGCCGTGAATCTGGGCATGCTGAACACCCTGGAGTCCCGGGATGAGCTGGCTTTCGTGCTCTCGCACCAGCTGGAAACACTTCTGGATCACGATCGCAAGGACCCCTACAACGAGGAGCTTCTCTCCCCGGCCAACCAGTCGTTCGTGGACCCTCGAAGTTTCCAAGCCGAAGCCGACAAAGCCGCCATCGCGCGAATGACCAGGGCGGGATTCAACCCCCGGGCTGCCCTCAGCGCGCTGAACAAGCTCTTCAGTAAAGCGCCGGTGGAATACCCTTCCGAGGACCTGAATCGAGGGCTGGTAGCAGCCGCCCACGGCCAGGAACACCAGGGGATGAGGGTGGGTCTGGTGCAGGCCGAGGTGGAGAGCTACGTGCGCCGCCGACACCCGGCCACTTCAAAACCGCCCGAGCCGCTACCGGACCTGGTCCGGTTGGAGGTAGCACCCAATTACCGTAAACCGGTCAAAGATAGAGCCTCGTTCGCCCGGGATCATCAGGTTCTGGCTCTGAAACTGAGCGGGCCGGAGACACCCGCCTGGATGTTTGCCCAGGGTGTTCCTCCCAAAGAGCTGGGCACCATCGCCCTGGCCGGAGGCACCGTGGCCGACAAGGAACACGCGCTCCTGGCCGCCGTTTCTCATCTGGGCGAAAATACAGCGCTCACACCCCAGAACCGGATCGACGGATTCTTGAGGCTACTCCTGTCCACCGAAGGCGAGACCATGCCCGGTCGCTTTGGCGAGGAGAGCAGCGGCAAAGTTCACCGGTTTTTGAGCGAGAACGCCTCCGGGTGGAACCCGAACACTTTTATGAACAGCCTGCAGCGAGGCCAGAGCAGTCTGCATCGGCGTTTTGTGAACGGCGTTGTCTTCAACGAGAATTTTCAGCGCATGGCCCAGGATGCGCTGCCCGGTCTGGTTCAGCAGGTGCCATCGGCCTGGATCAAGAGTTCGGACCAGAGCCGCCAGGAGCTCGAAGAGCTGACCGGCCTGATCCGGGAAAACCACACCTCCGGGCGCAACGAATGGCCCCTGGGTAGAGCCGTTGATCAAGCCACCTTGAGCTTCATCGAGAGGCTCGATGCCGAAGCCCTGGCCCGAGAGAGCGGCGAGCACGGTGCTCCCCGAGCCATCTCCTTGAGCAACGCGCTGCTCGGGCTTTCCGAGCCCACCCCCGAGTTTCAGCTGGAGCTGAGAGAATCTGCTCAGGGACTCTTGAAAGCCGGAGCGGAGGTTCGCGAAGACCACATTCGTCTGCGTCTCCGCCCACCTTACGGCGAACCCCACAAGCTTCACGGCTACTTGAATGAGATGGGCCAGTCTGAGACCTGGCAGTCTTTTTCCCGGGAGTTCGACTCCGACTTTCAAGCTTTATTGAAGGACTACGTCTCGGTTTCAGTGGGGCAGCCCGGGTTTAGCGCCTCTTCTGAGCGTACAACCGCCTACCCCCAAAAGCTTGAAGAGCGTCTGGTGAAACTGCTGGAGAGCGAAGAGAAAGACCAGGCCCTGACCCATCTGGTTCGTAACCTGCAACCCGATCGCCGGGTCCAGGGTCACTCTCCTCGCCGCGCCTGGTTGGGCCAAGCGGCCGCCGCCCAGGCGAAAAGCCCCCAGCTCTGGAACCAACTGGTCCGGCCTGATCGTTCTCAGCACTCCGAACTGCTCTCCAAGACCCTGACGGAAGGCTATCGGTTGAAGCCTGAAGATCTCCCCGATACCTCCACCGAGCACCTTATGGCCCTGGCCCAGCGAGTGGAAACCGGAGAGTTCAAACCCCGGCGCGAGGATTACCAGAGCGACTCGGCCTGGCAACAGGCGCTGGACGAATACCACCAGCGCCAGGCGAAGATCGATGAGGTCTTGCAGCCGGTGGCTCCCCTGGAAAGCCGGCTGGTTCTGGGCCGGATGGCTCTGCTGGGGCACCATTCCGGGATCAGCGAAGAGGTCACTCGAGGTCTTTCCAAAGAACGGTTCGTGCGACTGCTGGGCAGCGCCGAGGAGGCCGTGCAGCGCGCTGAGGCTCTGGCCGAACTGGGCGGCTCCGGCAGCACCGAGCAGGTGGGCTCCGACGCGGGGGCGTTTCTGGTGGACGGCTTTTTGGCCATCCAGGACCAGCTCGAGTCGGTGGAGCAGTGGTACGACCTTGCCACCCGCACCATCGACTTTTCCCACGGCGGGTTGCAAGCCCGAGTCGGGAGCAAGAAAGCCATGGGGCAAAACCTTTTCACTCGCCTGGATCAGGTAGCGGAGCCGAAGCTTGCCGGCTGGTTGGCCAAAGACCAGGTGATGGACATCCTGAGCGCCTCCCAGGCCTCGGATCTCCTGCTCAAGTCTATGGGGGAAAGCACGGCTCCCGGCGCCTCTCCCGAGGCCCTGGCCCGAAAGGTGGAGCTGCTAGATCAGCAGTACGAGCTACGGGAAAAGCACCCGGTGGTCTTTACCTCCCTGCGAGATAAGATCACCGACAGGGCGCAGTTGCAGCCCTCCACGGTCGATCTCGTCTTTCCCAAACAAGAGCGCGGAGTGACCGACACCAACCAGGCCTACAGCAATCGGGCCAGAGCCCTTTCCGGGTTATTGGCGGTGGCTCGCCAACGCTCGCCTCAAGAGCAGATCGACACCGTCGAATACCTGATGGGCCGCCGGGAGCTCATGCCGGAGTACCTGGAGAAAGCCTCGGAGTCCCAGGCTTTCGCCCCCCTGACCACCTCCCTAGAAAACACCCGGCAAGAGCTGCTCGAAGCCGATACCCAGACCCGGGTGATGGTGGCCAATAGTTTCCTGGCCGGTCCCTCGGGGATCCTCCGCACTGAAAAAGGGCGGGAAGCTGTGATCGATCACTTCCTGAAAAACTTGAACCCTGGCAATCGAGAGCTGGGCAACAAGATTGCCCGGGCCGTGCTGAGCTCCCACGGTGAAGCCGACACCCTGGCTGTGGCTTTTATCCTCGGTCAGAACCCGGGTGAAGATAAGGATGGTCCCAAGAAGACCAGGTTGGATGAGGCCACCATTCTCAACCGTCTCTTCGACGCCTACGGAGTGCCGGGCATCAAGATGAAGCAGTACCTGGCCTTCACCAGTGAGTTTGAAGACTTCAAAGAGGCTTTCGAAAACGCCCAGGACGCGGCCATGCCTCTCAACTACTACCAGGTGCTCAAGCTGGTGCAAGCCCGCTTCGGGGAGGAGTGGCCGGCGGATCTGAAGATCGATCGGGTGCTGGGCAGTGGCTCGGTCAACGTGGCGATCCGCTACCGAGATGAAAAAACCGGTCAACGCGAGGTTGTGTCGCTGGGCCGAGAAGACATCGAAGAATCCACTCAGTACGATTTCGAGCGCTTTCATAAGTTCATTCAGGAACTCACCAGGACCCCGGAAGACCGGGAGAAATTCGGGTACGTCCTGGGCCTGCTGAACCTGATCGAGGCTTCGGTGGAGCTGGAGTTTGAAAAAGAGCAGGCCATGGCCGTGCAGAAAATGGCCTACCGCACCTACCAGCACCAGGCCAGCGGTTGGACGGTCAAGAGCATCGACGCCTACCGGGTGGAAAACCTGGGTCTTTTTATGGAAGAAGCCAAAGGCCGCACCGCCCGCAAGATCTACAACGAAGATCCGGACACTTACAACAGCGCCATGGAGGCCATGTCGGCCGCCGAATTCGGGGTCTTGAAGGGGCAAACCGCCGACAAAAATTGGCGCCCCAAGCCACTCTTCGCCAACCCCGACTTCCACGACGGTCAGGTCATGATCGACAAAGACAACAAGACGGTCACCATCCTGGACTTCGGCCAGGCCGTTCCCATCGACAACGAAGAGCGCGCCGCCGCCCTCGACCTGCTGACCATCATCGGCAAGGCCGACTCTCCCAAAGCTGCGGCCCGGCGTCTGAACAAACGTTACTTCAACAAAGAGAAGGTGATGACTCCCCAGGAGCTAGTGCCCATTCTGGAGCGCAAGGATCGGATGGATTGCTTCATCCACCTGCTCTCGGCCATCTCTCAAAACGGGGCTGAAGTTCCCCTCTCTAGCGTGCACTGGGTGCTGGGGCTGAACCGCCAGATGGCCCTGACCGAAAAGATCGGAAAGCCCATCGCCAAGCAGGTGCGCAACATGGTGATCGCCCACAAACTGAAAGCTCCCCTGGGTGTCTACAACGCCGCCCATGAAAGCAAAGAGGCGGTACTGAAGGTCGCCGAGGTTGCGGCCGACACGGCGATGGCGGTAGGGGTGGGCTTGATCAACTGGGTGGGTGGATGGTTTGGCTGGAAGCTACCGAAACATGAAGTAGACCGAAGCCACCAGACACAAACCCGCGGCAGCGTGGTTCCACTGCAACCGGCCTTCCCACAGGGTCACGTACAAGACGGCAAAAGCTACTAGCGCCAGCACTTCCTGGATGACCTTCAATTGAGGCAGGCTGAGGGCACCGCTTCCGATCCGGTTGGCGGGCACTTGCAGGCAATACTCAAAGAAAGCAATACCCCAGGAAACCATGACAGCGATAAACAGCGGACTTTCCTTGTGGGTCTTCAAATGCCCGTACCAGGCATAGGTCATAAAGAGGTTCGAGAGAAAAAGTAAGGTCACTGTCGAAGCTATTTTCACCGTGCCTTCTCCCCACTTCAAGCACTCTCAAAACCGAGATTGACCCAACGTTAACTTAGCTTTTAACAATTCGTTCGAGAAGAACGGCATGATGGGGATACTTACGAACTCATCTCGGTCGATCACGGCCATGGAGGCATCCATGAATATACAAAGCACCACCCGCAGACCCAATACTCAGGTCTCCACCCCTGCTCCGGATCAGCAGAACCGGCAGCCCACCGATCCCTTACCCAGTCCTAAGGAACCCACCGATCTTCTAAGTACCGGTGCAGAGATTTTCAAAGATGGTGGAATTTTTCTCTTAAATGAAGCCCGGGAAGTGGGCAGAAACGACCCTGCCCTGGGGTTGAGACTGGCCGCCAACCGATTCGACTCGGAGTTTCTCGACGGCACCGGAAACGTGGCCGACGGATTCAGCAACATGGCCGTGGCTTTCGTGCGCGGGGGGCTTCTTGGAGCCAACGTCTATCGGGCAACCTCCACCTTCCAGGACCCCAACGCCCAACTCTACCAAAAAGCGCTGGATGTGGGCCGAATCGCCACTGATCTGGTCGGTCTGGCCGGAGCGGTCATGCAGTTGGCGGTACCCAGCATGGCAGATACCGCCCGGGTCATGGTGCAGTTCGCCTACGGAGCCGACCTGGTGAGCCACTCTGTTCGCACTCTAGAGCACGCAGGCACCCGGATCGCAGCCCTCAAGGAAGCCAGAGCTCGAGAGAAGTCGCAGCAGCAAGAAAGTCAGCCAAAGAGTTCCTAGATAGTCTTACTCTAAGATCCGCCAGGTGTCGTCGCCGTCTCCCCAAACCTTGGTGGGCAACTCGGCTTCCAGTTCCTCTTCCAGTTTGTCGGGCAGGCGGTTGAAGAAGTCCAGTCCGGTCTTCTTCTCCAGGTCGTCGATGGAGACCAGAAATCTCTCCAGACGTGCGTTCTTGCGAATCTTCTTGTTGGGTACCAGGAAGGCTTGAGTGCGGATCTCAACTCCGCCACTCTCGGTGGGTCTTTCCGCCAGCATAACTTTAAAGAAATGGGTCGGTACCGCGACCTGATTTTTCCCGATGACCTCATAGCTGACCTGACTGGAATTGCCACCGTCTTCACTCAGATAGGCCGGTCCGGTCAGCATGTGAACTTCTTCCTCGCCGCTTCCCCACTCGCGAACTTTAGCCTCGAGATTCCTCCAGAAGGTCTGGTTGAAGCCGCTACCAACCTGGGGGCTGATGTTGGCCAGCATGAAGGTCTCTTGCAGGTCTTCCTGGGAGGTCTTGTGATTGGCGGCCGCCGCCAGATGGCCGCGATCGTAGCGGGTGCCGGAGTAGTCTCTTAGAGAAGCCCGGTGCTCCTTGGCGATCTCTTCCTTTTCGGTCTTGAAGCCTGCCTTTTTGCGATCCGTGTCCTCACCCTCCAGCAGCGAAAAGCGGTTCACCCTCTCGGCCACCCAGTTGGCGGTCTTTTGTTTGGGGTTGTAGCTCACCACGGTGCGATTTCGAAAGATGGGGTGCTCGATACCCGGGAAGCCGTACTTGAGGGTCGAGAAATCGTGCTGCTGGACTTTGGGGTCCTTGCGGTCGATCGGCTGGTCCGAAGAGTAGTCCAGATAAGGATAGGGAGTGGAGCGAACCAGTTGGATATGAGAAAGCTCATTGTTTTCGTGCGCCAACAGCACCCGGGAAATTCGGGCATCGGGGTGGCTGTAGCCGGTCTTTTCCAGGTCCAGATCAGCCTCCTTGAGGGCCTCAGCCAGAAGAGCCTTGGCGGTTTCCATCTTCCCGGCCGGGATCTCTACCACCGAGGCGGCTCCATTGGTCCGGTTTTCCACCACCAGTTTGGCCAGATCTCCTTCGTCTCGGCGCAGTGCCAGCCTCAGGTTCGGGTTGGAGTCCCGGTCATCCACCCAGTAGTGCTGAACAGGCTTATTGCCATTTTGGGGAAAAGTGCTGGTGTGGCGAACGAACAGGTCGGCTCCGTCTTTGAGCGCGTCGTCGGTGTCGGACTCTGCCCGGATATACTGGTCTTGAGACCTCCCGGTGAAGTTTTGATAGGCCGGAGGCTCCTCTACGACTCTCCCTTGAGTCACGCTGTATGGCCTGGGCAGATTGGCGCTACGACTGATCATAGCCTGAGTATGAGGGGTTGCCCTAAAAAGACGCTGAAAATGTTACAATCGAGTTTCCAAAAGAAACTTTTCCAGAATTTGGAGATTGGTTTCCGGGAATCGGCCTTGCTCGTGGGCATAGAGAATCGCGCTGGAAACGTTGATCCGATGGCGACGAGCTCCGGGAAAAGATTGGAGGGAAGCCATCACTTCTGAAGCGGAGGCTCCCTGGGCGCCTACCCCGGGGATCAGAAGCGGCCTGCCCTGCTGATTGTTGGCCAGTACCCAGGTTAGCTCAGCCGGCCGGGTGGCCCCCACCACAAACCCCATAGTACCCCCGGGGTCCCAATCGTCGATGCTGGTAAAAAGCTTCTCCCACAGTCCGGCTTGCAAGACATCGCCGCCGGGGTTGGAGGTGCGAAGGAGGAGGTAAGCCCCTTTCTCCGGGGAGTAGCTCAAGAACGGCTCCACCGAGTCAGGCCCCATCCAGGGGTGCAGCGTGACCGAGTCTGCCTGCATGGTCTCAAAAACCGTCCGGGCGTAGGCCTCGCTGGAGCGACCGATGTCTCCCCGTTTGGCATCCAGGATGATCAAGCAATACTTTCCCCAGCGCTCCACCAGCGACTCCAACAGCTTCCATCCGCGCCACCCATACTGCTCGAAGTAAGCAAGGTTTGGCTTCAAGGTCTGTGGAAGTAGACCGCTTGAGTGGGCGGCCTCCAGGAAGCTATTGAGGAACCGCTCGGCCCCCTCAACTCCCTCAAACCCCCGGGGCATCCTAGAAGGCACCGGGTCGAGTCCCAGGCAAAGCAGAGAACCGGTCTCTTCCAGCCGGCCCAGGTAACTCACGCGCCCTGGTACTCCGCCAGCGCGCGGTACTGCTCTCCAGGCACCAGATCCCGGACAAGCTCGGTGAGTTCGCTCAGAGTCACCAGACTCACCACCGGGATCCCCGTCTCGGCGGTAAAAGCCTCGGCGGCGGTCAGCGAGCCTTGCCGGTGCTGTCGATCCACGCCCACCACCACCGCTTTGCACTGCTGCTGCTTTAAGACCGACAGGGCAGCGATCTTGGTGGCCCCCGAACTCATCACGTCGTCGAGCATGTAATACGAATGACCAGGCTCCGGTCGAAAGCCGAAGCTCATACCACCCTCTCCGTGCTCCTTGGCCTCTTTGCGGGTGAAAAAGCACGGCATCTCGCGGGTGGTCAGCCCCATGGCGGTGGCGGCCGCTATGACCGTAGCCTTGTAGGGCGGTCCGTAGAGAAAGTCGACCCCCTCAAAGCCCAATGACTGGTCGATCCGTTGGCAGAAGAAGATACCGAGTTCTCGAAAATTCTTACCCATGCAGATCGAACCGAAGTCCAGAAAAAACGGTGACGTTGATCCGTCCTTCAGGGTGAACTGACCGAACTTGAGGACCTTACACCGGATCAGAAACTCCACCCAGTCCTTCTGATTAAACATCTCGCTCCACACCTTTCAATATCCGCCGAATCAGCCCCGGACCCTCATAGATGAGCCCGGTATAGAGCTGCACCAGGTCTGCCCCCGCTGCCAGAAAGTTTTGGTAAGTACCAACATCTCTCACTCCGCCACATCCAATCAGAACGGTTTCTTCCCCTCCCTCCTTTCGTAAAAGTTCCACCATCTTGACCGCATTCTCGTGCAGCAAGGGGCCGCTCAGGCCTCCCTCGGCCGGGATCGTCTGGTAGACTCCGGTCCGAGCGCTGGTGGTGTTGGCCGCCACGAAGCCATCCACTCCGCTCCGCAGGGCACTCTCAGCCAGAGGCGCCAGTAAACTCAAGTCGATATCCGGACTCAGCTTTACCAGGATGGGCCGGGGACCCAGCTCAAACTGTTCGGCCAGTTCTGCGGCTCGCCGGACCACCGGGTCGAGTAAGGCCGAAAGCTCGTTCTGCAGGCTCCGCAGTCCCTCGGTATTCGGACTACTGACGTTGACCACGAAAAAGTCGGCGTGGCCGTAAAGCGTCTCCAGTCCGGCCAGGTAGTCATCGACCGCCCGCTCGAGGGGGGTGGAGGCATTCTTGCCGAGGTTCACTCCGCAGGGAAAGTTTCGAGGGCGGTCCGCCAACCGGCGAGCCAGGGCCCAGGCGCCGGGATTATTGAAACCCATCTTGTTGCGCAGCGCCCTTTGCTCAGGATACCGCCACATGCGGGGACGGGCGTGGCCCGGTTGGGGCTTCGGTGTGACCGCTCCGATCTCGGTGAAGCCGAACCCCAGGGCCTGAGCCCCCCGCAAGAATCGACCTTCCTTATCAAACCCGGCAGCCAGCCCCAACCGATTGGGGAAACGAATCCCCTTGAGCTCCACCGGACGGTCCGACACCCCGCAGCGCCTGCAAGCAGGCGGCAGCAGAGAAGCCACCGCGTCGGTGGTCAGCGAGACCAGGTCATGAACTCTTTCGGCCTCCAGCCGGAAGAGCAACTGTCGAAGGGTGCCGTACAGCAAGAGCTAGTAAGCCAACAGGCTGCGCATCACCTTTGCGATAGAATCGGGATTGGGCAGGGTACCATCTTCCAAACGAGGGGCGTAACCCACGAAGGTATCGGTCGCTCCGATGCGCCTCACCGGTCCGTCCAGCCATTCGAACAGCTCATCGGAGATGCGGCTTGCGATCTCGGCGCCGTAGCCCCAGGAGAGACAATCTTCGTGGGCCACGATCACCTTCGAGGTCTTCTTCACGGTGGCTGCGATGGCATCCCAATCGTAGGGAGACAGGCTTCGTAGATCGATGATCTCGATGCTGTGACCGGACTCTTTCTCGATCTCTTTGGCCGCTTGCTCGCACCGGTGCACCAGCGCTCCGTAGGTGATCACGGAAAGGTCGGTCCCTTCCCGCACCACCCGAGCCTTACCGAACGGGATGCAGTAGTCGGCGCCAGGATCGCGACCCTTGTTGTGGGTCTGCCGGTAAAGGTGCTTGTGCTCCAAAAACATCACCGGGTCGTCACTACGCATGGCCGTGCGCAGAAGCCCGTTGGCATCCTCGGCGTTCGACGGGAAAACCACTCTCACGCCCGGTGTGTGGGTAAACAACACCTCTCCGGACTGGCTGTGATAAGGCCCCCCGCCGCGCAAATAGCCGCCGATCGGAACCCGCACCACGGCCGGAGCCTTGAACGCCCCGCCGGAGCGCCACCGCATGGTGGCAAGCTCGTTTCGCAATTGGTGGAAGGCGGGCCAGATGTAGTCAAAAAACTGAATCTCCACCACCGGTTTCAGGCCTCTGACTGCCATGCCGATGGCGCGACCCACGATATTGGCTTCGGCCAGGGGAGAGTTGAAGCAGCGGTCATTGCCGTATTTACTCTGCAGACCCCAGGTCGCCTTAAAAACACCGCCTTTACCCTTGCACTCATCCAAGACTTCAGCCCGGGTGGCGTCGGCCACGTCTTCACCGAAGACCCGGATGCGTGCGTCCCGGCCCATCTCGTCAGAAAGGCAAGAGTTGATGAGATCAACCATGGTGGTGGGTTTCTCGGAGAAACTCGGTTCCGTGGAAAACTCCGCAGCGGTGGGGTCTACATCGGGCGAGTAGACGTTCTCGTAGACCTTGTCTATCTCCGGTTGGGGATACTTTTCCGCTTCGGCTGCCGCCTCGGTGACTTCTTTCTCCCACTCTTTTTTCAACTTGTCCAACTCTTGTTGAGAGACCAACTTCTCTTTCACCAGCCGCTCGGAGAGCAGCTTGATGGGGTCTCGCTTGGATTCTGCCTCGCGCTCGGCGGCGGGGCGATAGCTGGACTCATCGTCGGACATGGAGTGGGAATAGGGGCGGATCACGTGGGCGTGGACCAGGGCGGGCCCTTGACCGGATCGCAGGTGTGCGACCGCTTCTCCGAACGCCTTGTAGCAGGCTTCGAAATCACACCCGTCCACTTCCTGGGTGTGCAAATTCGGCCAACCCCTGACCAGAGCACTCAGATTGCCCCCTGCGGTCTGGGCTTCCACCGGAGTGGAGATGGCGTAGCCGTTGTCCTCCACCAAAAAGAGGACCGGCACCTTCAGATTGCAAGCCGTGTTGAGGGCTTCCCAAAACTCACCCTGCGAGGTCGTGCCGTCTCCGGTGCAGACCATGGTGATCTCATCGGCCTGGGCGCTCAAACCCTGCAATTCTTTCTGATGATCGTGGATGTACTTGCCCGCCTCGGCGCAGCCCACCGATTGCAGAAACTGGGTGCCGGTGGGGGAGGAAGAACTCACGATATTGAGTCGCTTGCTACCCCAATGAGAAGGCATCTGACGCCCCGCCGATGCCGGGTCGGCTTCTGCGCCCACCGAGCTCTGGAACATCTCCAGCAGAGTGACGCCCAGCGAGAGACAAAGGGCCCGGTCGCGGTAGTAGGGGAATACCCAGTCGTAACCGGCTTTCAGATGCATCCCTGCGGCCACCTGAGGGCACTCGTGACCGGCGCCGGAGATCTGGAAGAAGACTTTGTTCTGTTGCTTCATCATGATCTCACGGTCATCGGCTTTACGGGCTTGAAACATAAGCTTCAATGCCTTGACCAGCATCTCTTTATCAATTTTCTTAGGGTTCTTGGTTTGCGTAGCGGTCGCAGAACTCACAATAGGCCATCCTCATAAAGTAACTCTCTATGATTATTTCAGATTTGGCTTAGCCCAAACCTTTTACCTGGTTCTGCGAGTCGCTTCCATCAATATGACGGTCTGCCCGAGTTGAATCACCTGGCCATGCTGGAGATTCTCCTTGAGGACCTTACGGCTGTTGACAAAGGTATCGTTGGTGGCGGATAGATGGATGAGGATCGGTACTCCGGGGTCGGCCAGGCTGATCTCGGCGTGGGTGCGACTCACGGTCTTATCGATCAGGGTCCAGCAATAGATCCTGTTCTCTTCGTCATCAGCGATACTCTGACGCCCCAGATAAGTCTTTCCTACCTTTAGCTCAAGAGTGCGGCCGATATCCGGTCCCTCAATGATGGTGAACTGATAACTAAACATCCCTGACTCGACATTTCTTTCAAACTTGACCAGGTCCTCGTCCGCTGTATCGAATCCGCTATAGACCAGGTTTATTAAAGGAGCGCATGGTCGGGCCGCAAACCAGACATCGTGCTAAAGACTTTTCGCATCACGGCTTATCTCGAGGGACTCTCCTTCCTGGTTCTCCTCCTCATCGCTATGCCTTTAAAGTACGTGTGGGGAATGGCCATGGCGGTGCGCCTCGTGGGCTCGGCTCACGGCGCCCTATTCGTGGCTTACTGCATCGTAGGCGCCATGGTTTGGAAACAGCAAAAATGGCCGCTGAAGATCGCCTGTCTGGCTTTCATCAGTGCCTTTTTGCCAGCTGGACCGTTTATCTTCGATCACAAGATCCTGGCTCACTCAAAAAACGACTAAGCCTTGCTCGCGTAGAAGATGAACTTCCCATCTGGATGGGAAGGGGCTCTCTCGATGGCCTGGCGGGTGGTGGTTTTGATCGTTCCGTCGGCCGGATCAGCGTAACGCACGTTGTTTCCATTGACCGACAGGAGAGTGACGATGTGGCCACGTCCGGAAGGGGAGAACTGTGGTCCGTTCAAGCCGATGATAACGGGAGTTTTTTCCCCATTGAGCTTCTTCTCCAGAAGCGGCCATTTGCCGGCATTGAAGTTACCGCCATCTCTCCACTGGTAGCCGGAACTCCGAGACTCGCCGTTCAGAGCCGACAGCAAACCGAATCCATAGCGGCCATTGATATCACGATCGTTGAGCGACTTTCCGGTCAGACTGTTGACCGCCATGGCCACCGAAGTCTGCCCGCAGGAACTGCCGTTGCTCTGAGCCAGAGGTCTGACCCTGGCACCCGCCGAGGCAAGGTTTTTTGGTGGGGAGGTGACCTGAGCAGAAACTGGCTCGGGAGTTGGAGGCGCGGCCGCTTGAACAGGCGGCCCAAAGGTACATTGGCGGGGTCCGAATTCAGGGTTTCTTCCAGGCATTCCGAACAATGGTGGTTGGTACATCGGTAGGGAGTATCTCCCGTTGAATCCATGCATCATGCTTGAAAACGCATTCATCAGCAGAAAAAAATCGGCCCTGGAGGAAAGCAGAGAAGAATCCATCTGTCCGGGCAACCAGGTCGGGGGGCTGAGCCTTTGCTGCTGAATGGCTACTTTCCGGTAGTTGTAGAAGGCGTCGACTGAGGCGAAATGAGATTGGATATGCATTGTGTGTCTCCTTACGGTATTTCCCCTTAAGCATACCGTTTGGATTGCGACGAAATTAAAGACAGATCGTAACAGCATCTTTTCCAAAAGATTACAAATTTATTAACTGGAGAAGCTACGGTCGCGGGACTCTTGGAAGGCAAACACTGCAAGTTCCGCAGTCCTCTTCCAGCACTTCTCCAAAATGAGAACAGAGATAAGCGGCCAGGCAGTGCTCGGAAGAAGCGAGATGCAAGGCCTGCTGCAGTCGAGCGATCTCACTCTTCTCGCGAAGCAGAGCTTTCTGATGAAGCTCTTCGGCCAGTTCCTCGATGTTGGCTGGTCGTTTCAGCACCTGATAGCGGAAACGCAAGTCCGAGGCGCTCAACTCCAGCCACCCGTCTAGACCGCAGCGGTCCAGAATACGAACCACTTCCTGGCGGTCTCGCGCGAGCTTTTGAGCCGTACCATCGATGTCTAGAAAGAACCAGATCTTCTTTTTCACCGAATGCTTCAGGACATCGGCAAGAAGCCTCTGCTCAGCTCCTTGATAGTGGCTCAGGATCTCTCCCGAAGAGGCCATCGGTTTGAAACGGTAGTTGGAATAGACCGGTGTCAGAGACTGCAGAAAGCCGTCCAGTTCCAGGTAGGTCAGCAGTGTCCGCAACACCAAAGGGCGAAGATCGTGAGTTCGGCTAAGCTGGAAAGGGTTTAAGATCAAAGTCTGATCTTCTGAACTTTCAAAAAGCTCTCGTAGAAGCGAAGTGATGGAAGCCCCGTTCGGAGTATCACCGTAGACAAAGTCTTCCAGGGGGATGCGGTCCGGAGGGTAATAAAGCATCAGACAATCCGACACTTTTCCATCCCTTCCCGCCCGCCCGATCTCCTGCGAATAGTTCTCCAAACTCTTGGGTGGGTCGTAGTGATAAACCCCTCGAATATCCGCCTTATCGATGCCCATTCCAAAAGCGATCGTGGCCACGACCACCCCGCCCGTAGAACCGAGAAACCACTCCTGGGTGGCCTCCCGGAGTTTGCCGTCCAGCCCGGCGTGATAGGGCCTTGCGTCTATCCCCTCGCCGGACAGCGCCTCTGCCATCTCCACGGCCGTGCGTTGTAGGGTCACGTAGACAATGGCCGGTCCGTCTAGCTCTTGGAGGGCTTCCAGTAGCAACCGAAGCTTCTCTGAAGAAGACTGGACCGTGCGGGCCCGCAAATGGAGGTTCGGGCGATGAAACGGGGTACGAACCCGGTGCTCAATCCCAAACACCTGGCAGATATCATCCAGAACCTTCGGAGTAGCGGTGGCCGTCAGCGCCAACACTCTTTCGGCACCACAGGCTACCGCGTACTGGTTCAGCTTCAGGTAGTCGGGACGAAAGTTATGGCCCCATTCGGACACACAATGCGCTTCGTCCACAGCCATCAAGGAGACGCGAAAGGAATGGAGTGATTGTCGAAATCGCTCGTTGTTGAAGCGCTCCGGGGACACATACAGGATCTTCAGTTCCCCCTCTCGGGCTAGCTTCAGAACACGGGCATACTCATCCGAAGAGAGGCTTGAATCGAGACGGGCTGCCTGCACGCCAAATCTTTCCAGGGCATCCACCTGATCCTTCATGAGAGCCAGCAGCGGGCTTACCACCAGGGTCATGCCCTCCAGCATCACTGCCGGCAACTGAAAACAGAGCGATTTCCCTGCCCCGGTTGGAAACACAGCCGCCGTACTTTCACCCTTGAGCAGATGGCTGATCACTTCCCGTTGTCCGGGCCGGAACTGGTCGAAGCCGAATCTGCTTTGAAGAATCTCCAGGGGCGTCACGAGTCTCATAATCGCGACTCTTCGTAGAAATCAAGGAAGACCCTAGGAGCCACTCAATTCGCACATAAAATGTCTTTATTAATTCATCTTCTGTGGACAACTCTGTGGAAATGTAGATAACTCATGAAAATTGAAAAAGTTTCTATTTATTAGAGGAGCCTGCTCCTTTATAGAAAAATATTCAATCACGATGAGTAAGACTTCCCCCGAACTAGCCCAGAAAATTGTTGATCTACTACTGAACGACCCCGGTGTTGCCGATTCCTGGTCTATCCAGAGAGTCTCACCCGAGGAGTCTCGACCGCTCGAAGAGCAAACCTGTGTCGGCTGCAAGGAGCATTTCATGCCCAAAGCAGTGGGACGTCAGTTCTGCTCCCGAGACTGCTACAACGACTACCTCGACCGCAAACGCAAAGCCAAGGGTAAGACCAAGAGCAAGCCCAAGAGAGAGCGGGCGCCCGGTCAACTTGGGCCCGGTCGCCGCTTCACTGGAGAAGTGGCGGAATACTGCTGCTCCCGCCAGGGACTGGCCTCGGTCTACGAAGTGCAACAAGAGATCCACGAACGCTTCGGAATGCGAGTGGGGATCACCACCATCTATAGAGCCTGGAGACGCCGCGCCTCAGGTGTGAGTAAGAAAAAAGACGGTACCCACGGATAAGGATCCAGCCCGAAGTGAGGTAGGAGCACCGTGCTAGAAGGCCTCTATTAAGGCAATTCCTTATGTGCTAAGCTGACCCTATGAAAGCTCAGCCACCAACCGAGAAGGACGTCACCCCGCAAGAGGTCTACCTGAAACGCCGTGCTCTCCTTAAGGCCGTGGGTATCGGTGTCATCAGTATGGGCCTGGGTGGCCTTCTCAGTCAGGTCAAGTCTTCTGACACGGTCGGGATAAAAGCTGGTGGAAGTGATGAATTTGGGAATCCTGTTAATCCTATGAACCACGCCACAGGGTTTACGAACTATTACGATGTTTCCGTCGACAAACGTCGAGTTCAGGAACTAGCCCAGCGCATCCGGACCGACGAATGGACCCTATCGGTGGGGGGGGCTGTCCATAAACCGATAACCTACAATCTCGATGACATCGCCAAAAAGTTCCCCTCCCGACAAGAGATATGTCGAATGCGCTGCGTGGAGGCCTGGTCGGTCGTGCTACCCTGGGACGGCTTTCCATTAGGGGATCTGCTCAACGCTTCTGAGCCGATGGGCTCGGCGAAGTTTGTACGGTTTGAATCGAAGTTAGATCCCACACAGTTTGTCGGACAACTGAATAAAGCCTATCCCTGGCCCTACTTTGAGGCTCTGCGCATGGATGAAGCCATGCACCCCCTCTGCATGATGGCGGTCGGGATGTATGGTCAGCCCCTCCCTAAAGTGAACGGCGCACCAATTCGGTTAGTAGTCCCGTGGAAGTACGGATTTAAGAGTGCCAAGGCGGTCATCAAAATCGAACTCACCGAAGAGCAGCCTCAGACTTTTTGGAACGTCACCAATCCGGCGGCTTATGGGTTCTGGGCCAATGTGAACCCCGATGTGCATCATCCGAACTGGAGTCAAGCCTCCGAGTATAGACTGGGCTTCAAGGAGAAGATCCCTACTCTTTTGTTCAACGGATACGGGCATCAAGTTGCCCATATGTATAAAGGTATGGATCTCCGAGCATTATATTGAGCAGCCTCCAGAACCCATCTAAGCTGTATTGGACCTTACTGGCCCACAGCCTGTGCCTGACTCCCCTCACTAAACTGATCTGGGACTCTGCTCTGCACCGACTGGGTCCTCATCCGGTCCATACCCTCACACACCAGACTGGATTCTGGAGCCTGACCTTTCTCCTACTTTCACTCGCGGTCAGCCCGGTTCGAAGTCTTACCGGCTTCAACTGGGTGTTTGTTTGGCGGCGATCGTTTGGTCTGTACGCTTTCCTGTACGCCTCTTTGCACCTGGCTGTGTTTTTAATTTTCGAATCGGGACCAGGGCTCTTTCAGGAGCTTTTCGGACGGCGCTATACGCTAGCTGGAACCGCTTCATTCCTTCTGCTTCTGCCTCTAGCTGTTACTTCCACGAAAGAATGGAAAAGAAGGCTCAAGAAACGCTGGGGCTTACTCCACAAGCTGGTCTTTCCCGCGACCGCTCTGGCTATCTTACATTTTGTCTGGCTGGTAAAGTGGGATATCCAGGAACCCCTGAAATTTGCGGTTATTTTTGCTGCCCTGTTGGTGTTCCGGAGTCCCTGGGGTCGTCAAGCCATCAAGCGACTACGCCCCCGAGCCGCAAAGACTGCCAAGCGCGATGGTTAAAGACTACTTCACCGAGTGGTCGCGAGCCAGGTAAGCGTAGTCGAATCCGAGTTTGTCGGCCAGGAAGATGCCGTTCTCCATGACCTGGAAATCGTCGATCCAGATATCGCAGCTACCGGTGATCACATCCACGTGGGTGGGGCAAGACCAATCGGCGTTGGTCTGGCTGCCGTAGGGATCACCGAAGGCGATGTGGATGCCGGGCATCTTTTCGTCTTGCAGAAGGTTTCCAGTAAACTCGAACACGGCCAGGTTGGTGCCGATGGCGAACTCGCCTACCCGGTCACTGTGCTCGGCTTTGTGGCAGTACTCCCAGAACTCTTTCTCCAGTTCTTTGTTGGCGCACTCCACCGATCTTAGATAGCCGCCTTCGAGATACAAGGTCATGGGGGTCTTGTCCAGGACACCGTACTTGGCGCTGAAGTGGTCGCCCACGCTACCATCGACCACGAATACGCCGTCCACCGACATAGGAGCGGTGAAGATCTCGCCACCCGGCAGATTGGACCAAACCTCTTCGATGATCCCGCTGGTTTTTCTCCAGATCCGGTCCTGACTGAAGGTTGCCACCATATCGGTACCACGCCGACTCTTGACCGTGATCGTCTCCGCCAGTTTAGCCTTACTGATCAGAGCTTTGGAGACTTCGTCCACTTTAAGAAAATCAGCTCGCATGCCCTGGCACATGATCTGTTCGGTGATACCCACCATATGGGCGTAGCGGATACCCAGCTTTTCAATCTTACCCACGAATTGCTGGCGATGGACCAGTTCGTTCGGCAGAGGCTGTACGCAATAAATGCACACTTCGCAGTTATCCAACTCGTTCATGATGGAGTCCGGCAAGACCTGAGCAGGCCGCGAGACGTGCTCTTCGATGATCATCAGGGTGCTGCTCTTGGCGACCCTGGAGGCGATATCGTGGAGCGATGCCCCTACTGGAAGAGTCCGGCGATCGGTGAGTATGAAGACCCTCTGGTCCGGTTTCACGTCTAAACAGACGGTCACGGCCTGTTCGGCCCCTGGTATTAAGCTTTGATCGTATACGTACAGTGCAGTGTCCATTAACATTTCCTTGTTTGGCAAAGCGCGCCCGGCTTCGCCCCTCGTGGACCTTACCCCCCGCCCGGCGAGCTTTAAACATGGTTTGACGCACCCGTAACAGTCTGGTTACGATCTGCCAGGGCGTAATCGATAGAGTGAAACTATGTTTATCCGATCAACAAAATCGGCTTATCAGCCCATTCGCCAGGTTCAACCGAAACCGGTAAAAGAAGAGGAAGTCAAGCCTCCTTTCAAAGAGCGAGTGGTCACTCACGCCATCGTAGGAGCCTCCCTGGGAGCCATCGCCGGAGAGCACCTGGGCACAGCCACCGCCGTAGGGGCTGTCGCTTACGCGGGAATGGCCATCGGAGACACCTTTGGCTACGGCTCCCTGGGAACCGTAGTGGGTGGAGTGGTGGGCGCCGGCGCGGGCTTGCTCCTGGAAAGGAAGTTCCCCATCGGCAAGACCATCGGAGGCGCGGCCGGATTTATCACCGGGGGAATCATCGGCGGGATCAGCGGAACCGCCGTGGCCGGCATGTCCGCTATTCCCGACCTCTTTAGTTAGCCTCTTCAGCCCCGGGGAGTTTAGCGTCTTCGGCCCGAACCTTCTCTAGCAAAGTCAGGATCTCAGAGCCTTTTTCCATGGACCGGTTCAACTGAAAACGCAGTTCCGGAATCTTTCGAAGCCGGACCACTTTATTGATCTCACGACGGAAGAACCCCTTACTGCGGTCCAAGGCGTTCTGCAAGTCTTCTAATTTGCTGTCGTCGCCCAGATAGCTGTAGCTAACATCGGCGTAGCCCAGATCGTTGGCGACTTCCACTTTCATAAAGGAGACCAGCCCCTCGGAGGGGATGCCCGGGTCCTTCAGCTTACGAAAAACCTCGGACACCACCTCGAGAAGCAGGTCTTCCACCCGCTCTCGGCGGTGTCTTTTTGCCATTAGAGACTCTCTCTAGCAACCGATTCTTCTCGAAAAGATTCGATGATGTCACCTTCTTGAATCTCGTTGTAATTCACCACTGAGATACCGCACTCGTAACCTTCGGCAACTTCTTTGACGTCGTCTTTGAAACGCCGCAAGCCACTCAGCTTGCCTTCGTGCACCAGAATGCCGTCTCGAACCACTCGAATCTGGGAATCGCGAGTGACCTTGCCTTCGATGACGTAACAGCCCGCGACCTGGCCCACTTTGGAGATCCGGAACACCTCGCGGACCTCGACTTTGCCGAGTTCCACTTCTCTGATATCCGGTGCAAGTAGCCCCGTCATGGCCTTCTCGACCTCTTCGATGGCGTGGTAGATCACCTTGTAGAGGCGCATCTCCACGGTCTCCTGGTCGGCCATACGTTTTACGGCTGTGGCTGGGCGTACGTTGAATCCGATGATGATGGCATCGGAAGCGGAGGCCAGCATAACGTCCGACTCGGAGATCGCGCCTACTGCCGCGTGCACGATGTCCACTTTCACCTCATCGGTGGTGAGCTTGATCAAAGAGCCGGAGAGAGCCTCCACGCTGCCCTGGGTATCAGCCTTGATCAGAAGACGGAGTTCTTGCTGTTCGCCTTTCTTGACCTGGCTGAAGAGCTCTTCAAGAGTGGTCCGACCGGAACCCTTGATGCGTTCCTTGCGAGACTGCTCGGTCCGAGCTTCGGACACCTGGCGGGCCATCTTCTCGTCATCCACCACCTCCAGCATGTCGCCGGATTCGGGTACGTCGGAAAGACCCACGATGGAAACCGGAATAGAGGGACCGGCTTGTTTGGTCTGGTTGCGGTTGTCGTCGAGCAACACCCGCACCCGGCCGTAGGCATCGCCCACCACGACCATGTCGCCCTGATTCAAGGTACCGTTCTGAACCAGCACCGTGGCCACCGGACCCAGGCCCTTATCCAAACCGGCCTCGATGATGATACCCCTGGCCTGGCGCGTGCTGTCGGCTTTCAGTTCCTGCATCTCAGCCACCAGGTGGATCATCTCCATCAACTCATCCAGACCAGTACCCTTTGTGGCCGAAACCTTCACGCACGGCACTTCGCCGCCCCAGTCTTCCACCACGATGTTATGCTCGGCCAGTTGTTGCATGAGCCGGTCAGGGTTTGCATCGGCCTTGTCGATTTTGTTCATGGCGACGATAAACGGGACTTCCGCTGCCCGAACGTGGTTGATCGCCTCCACGGTCTGGGGCATCACTCCGTCATCGGCTGCCACGACCAGGATCGCCACGTCGGTCACCTGAGCTCCCCTAGCACGCATGGCGGTAAACGCTTCGTGACCTGGAGTATCAATGAAGGTGATGCTCTTCTGACCAATAGACACGTTGTAAGCACCGATGGACTGGGTAATACCGCCGGCCTCTCCTCCGGTTACGTTGGTCTTTCGAATAGCATCCAAAAGCGAGGTCTTTCCGTGGTCCACGTGACCCAACACGGTCACTACGGGCGGACGGGACTCGTCACCGGGATCCTCATCTTCTTCCAGCAAGTCGAGATCAAGATCTTCATCGTCTTCAGACTCCTTGACCTTAAAGCCGTAGGCTTCAACGATCTTGGCGGCGTCTTCGTATTCGAGTCCCTGATTCTTGGTGACCATTTGGCCCTGCTTGAGCAAGTACTTGATCACATCCGAGGCGGGTACCTCGAGCTTCTCGGCTAGATCAGCAAGCGAGATGATCTCCGGGACTTCTACGATTTTCACTGCTTCAGCTCTTTCTTCCGGAGTCTTCCTCCGCTTCTTGCGACGCTTGCTCAATCCGCCTCTACTGAAACTCGTATTGTGGCGTCGAGGAGCACGACTCTTCTGAGTAATCTCGCGGGTACGGGAGCTTGCGGCCGGTTTTCCCCGAGCCCCCCCCTTCTTGTCCTTATTGCGGTCGCTGTCCTCACGCTCGGCTTCGGCAGTCCCTCCGGGACGAGGCTTTTCGGAACGTGCCGCCGCTCCGTTGGTGGGCTGAGCGGGCGTTGCTGCGGGAGCTTCCGGACTCGGATCTCGATATTGCGCCGCGATCAATTGGTCAGGTGGCAACTCTCGACGGCGTCGAGCTTCCGCCTCTGCTTTCGTTTCGCTGAGTTTGAGAGGAGTCGAATCATCGATCACGATCTCTCCTGCTCCAGCCTCCGACACTTCTTCTGCCGGGATCGCTGCAGCCGCTTCGGCCTCTAACCTGGCTCGCTCTTCAGCCTCAAGTCTTTCTTTTTCAGCAGCCTCTTGAGCAGCTTGAACTTCGGCGGCCTTGCGTTCGGCTTCCTCGGCCCGGCGCTTCTCTTCAGCAACTTCCATGGCTTCTGCAGCCGAACGAGTCGGTGTCTCCCCGGCGGCGATTCGCGCCTGGCGATCCATCAAGGCTTGCTTTTGGGCATCGGAGGCGCGGTTAACGATACGCACCGCGCGTCGCGGTTGCAACTGCGGGGCTTCTTCGCCCTTCTCCTTAGCCACTTCTTCAGCTTTTTTCTGCTCGGCATCGCGACGGGCTTGCTCGATATGGGGAGCGACAACTTCCCGAATTTTGCGAACGGCGTCCGGTGTGAGACCGCTTGAGGCAGTCTTCACCTTGTAGCCCATATCACGCAAGATCCGCATGAGTGGCTTGCTGTCTTCCATTCCGAGTTCCCGGGCGAGTTCGTAGACTCTGACTTTGCTCATAGTTTTCTTCTACCCCTTGCTGCCGAGCGATTGCTCTATCCATTGGACGCTTTCGGCGTCTATGCGAGAAGCTATCGTGCGCTTCAGGTTGCGCCGGCTCCAGAGCCGGTCCCAACATTTCTTATCTCGGCATATATACAATCCTTTGCCCGGCTGCACGCCGTCCGGGTTTTTGGTTATCTGTCCTAGACCTTCTAATCTCACTAAGCGAAATAGCAGGTCTCTCGGTTTGGTTTCCCGACACGCGACACACATTCTGTCCGGTATTCTTACCATTTGCGCGTCCAAAAACCAAATTATTATTACTCCGCCGGAACACTTTCTTGTTCCGCTTCGGCTTGTTCCTTGGCTACACGCTCCGCAGCCTTGATCTGAGTTTCACTCTTGATATCGATCTTCCAGCCGGTGAGCTTCGCCGCAAGACGAGCATTCTGGCCTTCCCGCCCGATAGCGAGAGAGAGTTGATTGTCAGGAACAACCACCACCGCCGATTTGTCCTCTTCGTACAAGGTAACCCGGGAAACCCGAGCCGGTTGTAACGAATTGGCCACGAACATGATGGGGTCATCCGACCACGGAATCACGTCGATCTTTTCTCCCCGAAGTTCATCCACCACAGCCTGCACACGGCTCCCCTTGGGACCTACACAGGCTCCCACCGGGTCGACCGCTGCTTCCAGGCTCTTTACCGCGATCTTGGAACGGAAACCCGCTTCCCGAACCACGGCTTTGACCCGAATGATACCCTGTCGGATCTCCGGAACTTCCAGTTCAAACAGTTTATTTAAAAAGGCCGGCTGGGCACGGGATAAAATCACTTGCGGTCCTCGAGAAGCCGTTCTTACCTCAAGGACGTAACACTTGATTCGGTCACCGTGGCGAAACCACTCGTTGGCTGCTTGCTCTTGAGGTGGGATCTCCCCTTCGGCTCTGCCCAGATCGACCAGCACACTCCGTCCCTCTTTACGCTGAACGGTCCCCGAAATCAGTTCCCCTTCTCGACGGATGTACTCACCATAGATGCTTTCCCGCTCCGCTTCACGGATCTTTTGCACGATCACCTGTTTAGCGGTTTGAGCTGCGATCCGACCGAAGTTTCGATTGGGAGCTTCAATTTCAAGCTCCATGCCGATCTCGACGTCGGGAGCAAGAGTCTGAGCTTCCTCCAAGGACATCTCGGTGTCTGGATCTTCGATGGCAGGGACCACCAGCTTCCTTTGCCAGATTCCATACTCACCGGTCGCCCTGTCGATCTCGATAATCACATTCTGATTTTGCCCAAAGTTCTTTTTGTAGGCAGCCACCAGTGCATCCTCGATAAAGCTCAAGAGCCGGTCCAAAGGAATGTTTTTTTCCTTTTCGATCTGCCTTAGAACGTTTAACATCTCACTGTTCATCTAATGACACCTCTTCGTCCTCACTGATTCCAACGGAAGTCACTTCAAAAAGATAGTTATGAGGGAAATCCTTCAGGAGATCGTCCAACTCTTTGGAGAGTGGACGGGAAACTACCTCGCAGTCGGTTATACTCACCGCGCTCTTCCCCCCACTTTCAGGTTCAATAACTACCGAAAGTGTCAATCCAAAATCGGTGGGTCCAAAACGGACATCATGAACTTGAAGCCCGTGAGGTCTGGCCAAAATAGCCGCCCGGCGACGCACTGCGTCGAGAGCCCTCGGAGGCAGCTCTACAGCTTCAGCCTGTATTTTCTGTTTCTTCGCCATGACTTTTTATAAAAATAAGGAGAAAGGTTTGGAACCTCGGTTCCTTCCTCTCTCCCCTCACATTTCGTAAAACTCAGTTTGCCGAAATTCGGATTGAGATTCCGCCCCCCGGCAGCTTCATCAAAAAAGAGTGGGATCACCCACTCTTTCGCAAAAAAACTTATCGGCGGACAGAGCCCCTGCACTATAGCATGCGCGGAAAACGCTGACAAGGTCATGCGCCGGGTTTATATGGAAACCGTTTCTCGCTCGAAATCTTCGGCCAAGTCTCGCAATTTGATGGGCATCACCACGTAGTCATAGGTGGTATCTCCAAGAGGCCGGATGACCGCGCTCTTGGTATCTTCCTGGAGATCGAACTGGATCTCTTCGGCATCCAGGACACCCAGTCCGTCCACCAGATACTTTCCATTAAAACCGATGGTCAACGGGTCGCCCTCAAAAACTACTGGAAGCTTTTCCTCTCCGGACCCAAGATCCGGAGTATTCGCCGAGAGACTCAGCGTGTCATCGGAAAAACGCAAGCGGATCAGGTTTGGACTGCGTTTCTCCTGAGCTACCACCAGCATTCGCTTGAGGGCCTGGGTGAAGTCCTCCCGGCCGATCCGGCACATCCGGTTGAACTGAGTAGGAACCACTTTGGTGTAATCGGGGAATCGACCCTCCAGTAGCCGACAATGAAGAGCGTAGTTGTCGAATCGAAAAAAGGCCTGGCTCTTAGCCACCCAGAGAGAGACATCGCCGCCGGATTCGATGAGTCGGGAGAGTTCGGTGAGCGCTCGAGCCGGAACCACGACAGACAATTCCTGCTCTTGTGTCAGGGATCCCTCAACCGCTTTTCGGGCACAGGCCAGCCGCCGACCGTCGGTAGCGACCAGAGTTAGAGTTCCATCTCCCAGGGAGAGACTGATTCCAGTCATCACCGCTCGAGATTCATCCTGGGAGGAAGCGGCCGCTACCGCCACTTGCTTGATGGCGGCTTTCAAAGAATCTTGAGGTAATTGAGCTGAGGTTGCCTCAGAGCCTACATCGGGCAGGCTGGGAAACTCTTCGGAAGGGAGTGTGGCTAATTCAAATTTAGAATTGCCACAGCTCAAGAGCATGCGACCTTCGGTCAGGGTATTCAGTTCCACCTGACCAGCTGGAAACTTGGAGACGATCTCCTGGGTCAAGCGAGCCGGGCAGGTGATCGACCCGGGTTCTATGACTTGAGCTTCCAATTTGATAGAAAGCCCGACATCGAGATCGGTGGCGGTCAGTTTGACATGATCATCGAGGGCTTCGAAAAGGATGTGACTGAGAATAGGAAGTGGACTTCGGGGATTGATCGCTCGAGCACATGCCATTACGGCTTCTTCAAGTTTTCTTTTTTCACAGGTTAGCTGCATCATGACTTCCTTTACTTTTTATATTCATGATCATAGTCATAATAATAGGGGGTGGGGATACTGGGGAAAACAAGACATGTCCTTTTCTGGTGCGGTTCTTGTAGCGTTTTCCATGGGGAAAAGCCTGGTACGGATCTTCCGGACTTTCCCATGTGTCCCTGAAAGTTATCCCCATGGGGACAACTGGAACTCTTGTCCACACCAACTCGAAGCTTTTTCCCCAGGAGACTAAAAGCCATGAAAGAGCTGAATCCATGTCCTTTAGTGAATGCGGCCAAACTCCGGAAAAGAAAAAAGCCAGGCTCGGGTCCTGGCTTTTTTCTGCGGCTGTGAAGACCGCTCATCGGGCCATTCCGCCCAGCATGTTCTTGATATTGTCCAGGCTGGTTCGGAAGTAGGGGTCCTCGATGTTGGAGTCTATCTTGCGGCAGGAGTGCATCACCGTGGTGTGGTCTCGCCCTCCGAACTCGCTGCCTATCTCGGGGTAGGAGGCGCCTGTTAGCTCTTTACAGAGGTACATAGCCACCTGTCGAGGTTTCACGACTTTCTGATCGCGACGTTTGCCAACCAGCTCGTTGTGGCTGATGCTGAAGTATTCGCAGACCGTCTTCTGAATATCTCGGATGGTGATGTTGCGGTTGGCAGGATCCGGTAGGATACCTTTCAGAGCCTCTGTGGCCAGTTCTACCGTGATGGGCTTCTGTTGAAGGGAAGAAAAGGCCACCAGTCTGGTCAGCGCACCCTCCAGCTCTCGAATATTTGAAGGAACCCGCTCAGCCAGCAGGTGAGAGACGTCGTTGGGTAGCTTGCAAGCGCACTGATCAGCTTTCTTTCTAAGAATAGCTACCCGGGTTTCAAAGTCCGGGGGCTGGATGTCGGCGATCATTCCCCATTCGAAACGAGAGCGCAGGCGATCCTCCAAGGTTGGGATCTGCCGGGGAGTGCGGTCGCTCGAGATCACGATCTGTTTGTTGGCTCCGTGCAGTTCATTGAAAGTGTGGAAGAACTCTTCCTGGGTCCGTTCTTTGTTGGCCAGGAACTGAATGTCGTCTACCAACAACACGTCAACGGTGCGATAACTGCGGCGAAATTTGTTCATCTTGGCGTCGGAGATCGAGTCGATCATTTCGTTGGTGAATCGCTCGGCGCTCATATAGGCGATCTTGATATCAGGGTTTTTCTCCTGGATGGTGTTGCCGATGGCGTGCATGAGATGAGTCTTGCCCAGTCCGACGCCGCCGTAGATGAAAAGAGGGTTGTAGGCTTTAGCCGGTTGCTCGGCCACCGCAATGGCGGCCGCCGAGGCCAGGTTGTTGCTGGCACCCCGAACAAACGTCTTGAAGGTGTAACGCGGGTTGAGGGGAGACGATCGCTTTCCGCCCTGGGGTCTATCTGTCACTATTTTACTGGCCTTACCGTTAGAGCGCTTGAGTATCGGCGGGGGCCCGTCCAGCGCGACAAACTCAAGATCCAACGCTTTATTTTCGTATGGTAAGAGACTCAGGATCCTTCTACGGCAGGTGGGCCGATTTAGAAAGTCGCGAGACCACTTTCCATGGACACCTATAACCAATCGCGAGCCCTTGGCTTCGAGTGGGATAGAATTATCTATTGCTGACTTGATGGGAGTTTCCAGATGCTCCCACAGAGCGTCCAGACAATCATCCCAACGGTGACCCACCATCGGGGCCATCTCATGGCTTGTATCCATATGTTTTTGAGTCCTCTATTTTTTTTAGGACAGCAAAACAAAAGCCAGGAACCCCTACATCGTGTCTCTCAACACGGTTTCTATCCAGGCAGGAACCGTTTCGACAGACACGAGGTACTCTCGGCTGATGTTTATTTGTAGCACCACCGTTTTATCAAACGATGATGTTGGCCCTAAACCCCTCTCAAACATCCCCAATGGATTGACCGTTCGTGCAGAAACCCAAGTATGTCGGGGGGCCTTGTGCCATTTGGGTTGGCCGCCGTAGCAGTGAATCCTACCGAACAACGACCGAAAGAATATCCCATCTTTCCACAGATTTGTGGAAAACTCGGGCAAAGAGGCATGACACCGGGGTTGAGGGATTCAAATTTTATTTAGGAATTTTTTTTTCTCTCAAATTTTTGTCTCTATCGGTAAGGGATCGCCTGGTTAAGCCGTTTATCCTATGTGGAAAACTTTGTGAATAAGAAGAATAAGTTTGGCAAGCTTGACATGATGGCTCCAAGGTTTCTATATTCATCCTCGGCTTTCTTATGCCTCGGCAGATTCGGGAAAGGAAAGCCTTCAGGTCCGACCACCTCGGAGTGGTCAAACGGAGGATACCAGTGAAGAGGACATACCAACCTAAGGTTCGTCAGCGAAAGAAAGAACACGGATTTCGCAAAAGAATGGCTACGCCGGGCGGTCGCAATGTGCTGGCTCGTCGTCGCAAGAGAAAACGGGCCAAACTGACTTATTAGATTTGACTCAGCTATGAAGACCCTGAAAAGCAATCGTGATTTTGAACGGGTCTTCAAGCAGGGGAAGTCAGCCGGACATCGCGACTTGGTCGTTCTAGCGCGCAGAGGGCGCGCTAGAAACGTCCGAGTTGGTTTTTGTATTTCTAGAAAAACAGGCAATGCGGTCATCCGCAACAAATTGCGAAGGCGCCTTAAAGAGATCATTCGAGAATCCGAGCAGAGTTTGAGACCCCGATGGGAGATAGTGATAGTAGCCAAGGATACGAGCAAAGAGCTGAGCTTTCAGGAGCTGAAGAGATTGACTCGAAAACTTCTGAAAAAGCTGAACATTCTAGCTTTGCCGGAAAGCTCGCTCTCAAGCTGATCGGTGGCTACCAGGTCATCAGCAGGAAATACTTGCCTCCGAGTTGTCGGTTTCGCCCGACCTGTTCGGAGTACACCCGGCAGGCGATCGTGAAGTACGGTTTCTTGAAGGGGACGGCCATGGGAGCCTGGAGAATCTGTCGCTGCAACCCTTTTAGCGAAGGCGGAGAAGACCCGGTGCCCTAGGCACCGACATCAATAACCAGATGCAATGGATCGCAGACATATTTATCGCCGTACTGGAGAGCCTGAACTCGCTCACCGGTAATTTTGGCATGTCTTTAGTACTGTTTGCCGGGATCATCAAGATAGCTCTGTGGCCCCTGACCAGCATGCAGTATAAGTCCATGAAGGTCATGCAAGACGCCAAGCCGGAGTTAGACAAGATCCAGGCCAAACACAAGGGTGACACCCAGGCGATGAACAAGGCCATGACCGAGTTCTATATGGAAAAGGGTATCAATCCGCTGAGCAGTTGCTTGCCAATCATTGTGCAGATGCCGATCCTCTTTTCCATCTGGCGAGCCATCATCGGCTCCCCCGAGCTTTTTTCCAACGCCTACTTTCTGTGGATCCGCCCGGGGCCTATCCAGGTCAACTACTCCCACTACGTGGCCTCCAGTCTGGCTGATCGCGACGCCCTTTTGATCCTGCTGTACGGGGTGACCATGGTGATTCAGCAGCAGCTCACACCCTCCACCGGCCAGGGCAACCAGAAACAGATCGGGCTCTTCATGAGCATCTTTTTCACCGGTCTGATGTGGGTCTATTCCTGGCCCTGCGCGTTGATCGTCTACTGGGTGGTGTTCAACTTCCTGAATATCATCCAACAGGGATTGATCCACCGGACCACCGCCGTCGGCAGCGCAACGGACGATAAATCCGACAAGGGTCCTGACAAGGCTGCCGATATCGCCGTGGATAAAGCTTCGGATAAAGCCGATGCAAGTGCCAGTGAAAAATAAGTTTGAAACCGCCGAAAGGAAACGTGACTCTCTCATGAGTGAAGACAACGATATCGACGACGACGACTACGAGGATGATGTAGACGACGAAGAAGAGTTCGACGAAGAAGATGAAGACGAGGATGGTGAGGAGGAAGAGGAAGGTGGCGATGAGGATTGGGACCCCATCGCAGAGCTTCTCTTCGACATCACCGAGCACTTCGGTTTAGAAGCCGATATTGAATATGAAGAGCGCAAGGATCACGTGCGCTATCACATCGAGGGACCCGATATGGGAGTCCTGATCGGCCGACGGGGAAGCACGCTGAACGCCCTGCAGTTTTTGATCGGAGTGATCAACGCTCGTAAAAAACTGGTGGATTACCGGGTGGTGATCGATGTGGAAAGCTACCGGGATCGCCGGGAGAAGCAACTCATCGATCAAGCCAAGCGAGATGCCGCCAAAGTAGCCCGCGACGGTCGCGAGAAGGTCCTGGCAGCCATGCCGGCAGCCGAGCGCCGGGTGATTCACCTGGCTCTGGCCGATTGGGACGACGTGGTCACCTACTCCGAGGGTAAAGATCCCGATCGTTGCGTGGTGATCGCTCCAGCCGACGGAGAAGACGACGACGACGACTAAGGATTTGACCCCGGATCCTACCTCTACGATCGTGGCCGTCGCCACTCCCCCGGGGATCGGAGGGGTGGCGATCGTGCGTTTGTCCGGACCCCGGTCCCTAGGACTGGCTAGATCCGTCTTTCATCGAGCCTCGGGCGAGGAATTCACGGATTGGCCGAGCCACCTCTTGCGGTATGGGCGGCTGATCGATCCCTCCACCCGAGAAACAGTGGATAAGTGCATGGCGGTCTACCTGGCCGAGCCTTCCACTTACACGGGAGAAGAGACCGTAGAGTTTCATCTTCACGGAAGCCCCTTGCTCTGCGAACTGGTGGTTCGGATCCTGACCGAAGCGGGTGCTCGGCTGGCCCGGCCCGGGGAGTTTACCGAGCGAGCGTTTTTAAACGGCAAGCTCGATCTGACCCAGGCTGAGTCGGTTCTGGATCTCATTGAAAGTCGCACCCGAAGCCAGGCCCGACTGGCTGCCCAGCATCTGGACGGCCGCTTTTCTCAGCGGGTGGGGCAGGTGCGAAGCGCGGTGCTGGGATGGCTTAGTTTGCTGGAAGCCGAGATCGACTTCGGTGACGAGATCGACAATTTGCCGGACACCGAGCATCGCCGTTTGCTGGCCGAGATCCAGGGAGAAATCACGACTTTATTGAGCGATGCCCAGCAGGGGCGGGTCTCCATCAAGGGGCTCAAAACGGTGCTGGTGGGGGCACCCAACGCCGGGAAGTCCTCCCTGCTCAACGCTATGCTGTCCGAGGAGCGAGCTCTGGTCACCCCCATCGCCGGTACCACCCGGGATCGCATCGAGGTGGATTGCTCCCTGGGCGGGGTGCTCTTCAATCTGATCGATACCGCCGGGTTGCGCGATGAAACGGACGACCTGGTGGAACGGATGGGGATGGAAAAGACCCAGGAAGCGGTGGCTACCGCCGATTTTCTGGTCATGGTGGTGGACTCCCACGATCCTCAGTTTCCCGAACACGGAGGACAACCCGACCTGGTCTTGCTCAATAAAGCCGACTTGACCGCCAGGGTGGAACTGCAAGAGGTTCAGGCCCGCTATCCGAAAGCTTGTCTTGTGGTGGGCGAACTGCTGACTCCCCAGGGAGCCGAAAAGGTGGTGCAGGCTCTGCTGGCCGAAGCGCAATCGCGACTAGCCGGTTTGAGTGGAGAATGCTTTTCGGTGAATCAGCGCCACCGGGAGAGTCTGGTGCGCTGCCGGGAGTCGCTGCAGGCGGTGGAGCGCACCCTGGAGGAAGGGCTGGGGGTGGAGTTTCTGGCCCTGGACCTGCGTCGGGCGGCCGAGCACCTGGGAGAAATCCTGGGCTTGGACATCACCGAAGAGGTGCTGGATCGAATCTTCGGCCAGTTCTGTCTGGGGAAGTAGATCTGTGCTCCGATTCTCTTGTCCCTCCTGTTCCAGCGAGATCTTCTTCAACACCTTTGATTGCCTGGCTTGCGGTTCGAGTGTGGCCTACTCGCCCGGAGGTTCGAAGTTTGTACTCCGTGATGAGAGAAATGACTGCGGCAACAGGCGGGAGTATCAGATCTGTAACTGGGTCATGGATGGAGGCGGCCCGTTCTGCCTGGCCTGTCTTACCAATCAGATGATTCCGGATCTCACGGTCCCCGGTAACCGAGAGAAATGGGAGCATTTAGAGCGGAGCAAACGTCGACTTTTCTACAACTGCCTGCGGCTGGGCATCGATACTTCCCGGGTGGGTTTTCGCTTTCTGGCCAGCACTCCAAATGAAGCGGCCGTGACCGGCCACTGCGCCGGAACGATCACGGTGAATCTGGGGGAGGCCGACCCGGTCACTCGAGAGCAAACCAAACAGTCGCTGAACGAAAAGTTTCGTACCCTGATTGGCCACTTCCGCCACGAGTTCGGGCACTACTACTGGGAAAACCAGATCACCCCCGATCCGATTCTCTTGGAGAAGTTCCGCGAGTTATTCGGTGACGAACGCGAAGACTACCAGGCCAGTCTCGACCAATACTATTCGGGGGATTGGGCTCACGGCCACGAGTTTATCAGCGTCTATGCCTCCTCTCATCCCTGGGAGGACTGGGCGGAGACGTTTGCTCACTATCTGCACCTCCGCGACGCTTTAGAGACCTCGGAACAGTTCGGACTCACCGAGAGCAAGGGGTTTGAATTTGAGCGGGGCGTGGAGCAGTGGATCAAGCTTTCGGTTGCCTTCAACGAGATCAACCGCTCCCTGGGGCTGCAGGATCTCTATCCCTTTACCCTCACCTCGGCGGTGATCGAAAAGCTCAGGTTCGTTCATCGGGTCGTGGTAGGTAACCCTTTGTATTAAAACGAACCTGCGCCGGTGAGTATTCGCGTCGCCCTGTCTCATCGCACCACTTACCGCTACGGACATCCGGTGGAGTTTACGCCCCACGTGGTCCGGCTACGACCGGCACCCCACTGCCGCACCCCCATTCTCTCCTACTCTCTGACGGTCAAGCCCAAAGACCATTTCCTCAACTGGCAGCAGGATCCGTACGGCAACCACGTGGCCAGGTTCGTCTTCCCTAAGAAGGCCCGTGAACTGTGCTTTCAGGTGGACCTGGTGGCCGACATGACCGTCATCAATCCGTTCGATTTCTTTCTGGAGGAGGCCGTTACTCGATTTCCTTTCGAGTATGGACCCACGCTGAAGAAGGAGTTGGCTCCCTATCTCCAGTGCGATATCGTGGAACCGGCGTTGGCTCGCTTGATCGCAGAAGTGCGTCGGGGCGAAATTCAGACCATCGATTATCTGGTGGAGATCAATCGGGTTCTGAATCAACGGGTTGAGTACGTGATCCGGATGGAGCCGGGGGTTCAAACTCCCACCGTGACTCTGGAGAGCGGCAAAGGGTCTTGCCGGGATTCGGCCTGGCTTGCGGTGCAGTTGCTGCGCAACCTGGGGCTGGCCGCACGTTTTGTCTCGGGCTATCTGATCCAGCTGACCGCAGACCAGAAGTCGCCGGACGGACCCGTCGGACCGGAAGCGGACTTCACCGATCTGCACGCCTGGGCGGAGGTTTTTGTGCCCGGGGCCGGCTGGATCGGGATGGATCCGACCAGCGGTTTGTTGGCCGGAGAAGGGCACATCCCCCTGGCCGCCAGCGCCTCTCCGGGGAGTGCGGCTCCCATCACCGGTTCGTTTCTCTGGACGCCCCCCAGCGCGGGGACCTCTCTCGACCAGCACTTCGACTTCCACATGGAGGTCAAGAGAGTTCAAGAGGTTCCTCGGGTCACGCTGCCCTACGAGGACCAGGAATGGGAGAGCATTCTGAAGCTGGGTCAGGGAGTCGACGAGGTCCTGGCTGAGCAGGATGTTCGACTGACCATGGGCGGCGAGCCCACCTTCATCTCCATGGACGACATGGACGGTCCTGAGTGGAATGTGACGGCTCTGGGCGAAGAGAAGAAGAGACTCTCCTACCAGCTCCTCTGCCGCCTGCAGGGGTGCTTTGCAGAGGGCTCGCTGTTGCATTTTGGTCAGGGCAAGCACTACCCCGGGGAGTCACTGCCCCGCTGGGCCATGCGCTGCCTCTGGCGAGAAGACGGGATCCCGGTGTGGCAGAACCAGTCGTTGCTGGCTGATCCGACCGAGCCCGGCCACTCGACTACCTCCGATGGAGAGAAGTTCCTCAAGACACTCGCCATGCGGCTGGGGGTTAGCCAGGACTTCATCCGACCGGCTTTTGAAGATCGCTACTACTATCTCTGGCGGGAGGGCGGGTTGCCCGTCAACGTGGAGACTTCCGATTCCAGGGTGAGTTGGCAGGAAGAAGCCGAACGACTCAAACGAGTTTTTTCCCAGGGTTTGGAAGAGCTGGTCGGCCATCTGTTGCCCCTGGAGTTCGACACCACCAGCGGGCGCTGGCGATCCGGACCCTGGCCTCTGCGGGCCCCGGAGGTTTTGTTGATCCCGGGCGACTCACCCATGGGGTACCGGCTACCCCTGGACTCCCTCCCCTGGGTAGAAGAAAGAGATCAGCGCCAGTTCGAGCAGCGAGATCCGATGGACCTTCCGCCTCCTCTACCCAGCCACATGTCCACGATTTCGCATCTGCTTCCGGTTCCGGAGGAGTTCAAGAAACCGAAAGTAGGAGTGTCCGCTCCGGAGTTTGTCCGCACGGCTCTCTGCGTGGAGGTGCGGGAAGGGAGAATCCACGTCTTTTTACCGCCGCTGGGGCGGGGCGAGGACTTTCTCAAATTGCTGGCCACCATTGAGAAAACGGCCGCCGATTGCGGCTCGCCGGTGGTGCTGGAGGGCTATCCACCCCCCTTCGACAGTCGTCTGTTGAGCTTCTCGATCACCCCGGATCCTGGAGTGATCGAGGTCAACGTGCAACCTTCAGGGAGCTGGAACGAGCTGGTGGAGATCACCGAAACCCTCTACCAGGAGGCCCGGGAAGTGCGGCTGGGCACGGAGAAATTTATGCTGGACGGCCGCCACTCCGGAACCGGTGGTGGCAACCATCTGGTGCTGGGCGGAAAAACCCCCCCCGACAGCCCTTTCTTGCGGCGCCCGGATCTGCTGGCCCAGATGGTGGTTTACTGGCTCAACCACCCCGGCCTCTCTTACCTGTTTTCCGGCCTGTTCATCGGACCTACCTCCCAGGCTCCCAGGATCGATGAAGCCCGACACGACAGTCTCTATGAGCTTGAGATCGCGCTCCAGCAGAAACTGGATAAAGACCCTCCCTTGTGGATAGTGGATCGACTGTTTCGGCATCTTCTCACGGATATGACCGGAAACACCCACCGGGCCGAGTTTTGTATCGATAAACTCTATTCCCCGGAGGGTCCCACCGGCCGTCTGGGTCTGCTGGAGTTGCGGGCTTTTGAGATGCCCCCTCACCCCCGTATGAGCCTGGTACAACAACTGCTGGTACGGGCCCTGGTGGCCCATCTGTGGACCCGACCTTACGGGGTCAGACCGGTCCGCTGGGGTACCCGTCTGCACGACGAGTTTATGCTGGGGCATTTCGTGTGGAAGGATTTCCTGGAGGTGCTCGACGATCTGCGCCGGGGAGGGTTCGACTTTCAACCGGCCTGGTTTGCTCCTCACTTCGAGTTTCGCTTTCCCCGCATCGGCGAAATCCAGAAGGACGGCTTGATCCTGGAGCTGCGAAACGCCATCGAGCCCTGGCACGTGTTGGGGGAGGAGTCCGGAGGGGGCGGTACGGTACGCTTCGTGGATTCTTCCCTGGAACGCATCCAGGTCAAGCTACGGGGCATGAATCCGGACCGCCACGTGCTGCTTTGCAACGGTCGCCCGGTGCCGCTTCACCCCACCGGAGTGGCCGGAGAGGCGGTGGCGGGAGTGCGCTTTCGGGCCTGGCAGCCCCCTTCTTGCCTGCACCCCACCATCGGCACCCAGGTACCCCTCATTTTCGATCTGGTGGACACCTGGTCGGAACGGAGCCTGGGTGGCTGCACTTACGGAGTGTCCCATCCCGGGGGCAGAAACTACGAGCACTTCCCGGTCAATTCGAATGAAGCCCAGGCCCGCCGGACTGCGAGATTTTCCGAACTCAAGTTCACCGGGGGCCGGATCGAGGTGCCGAAGGAGGCGACCTCCGCTGAGTTTCCTCTGACTCTGGATCTGAGAAGAGCGCCTTGAAGCTCCTTCCCTCGATAGCCGGAGAGTACCGACCTCCGGGCGATAGCTACGACGAAATGGTGACTCCCCAGGGCGAGGTGCGGCCCGCCTGGGAGGAGTTTCTGGAGACTTTTCAGTCGCTGGGGGGCAAGACCCTAAAATCGCGCTGGAACTCGGTGCGGCGGTTGTTGCGCGAGAACGGCGTGACCTTTAACGTTCACGGCTCCAAGGACGGTCTGGACCGCATGTGGGAGTTGGACCCACTGCCGGTGATCCTGACCCGTCCGGAATGGGAAACGATCGAGCAAGGACTGATCCAGAGAGCCCACCTGATGGAAGCGATCCTGGAAGACGTCTACGGCGAGCAGCGCTGCTTGAAGGAAGGCTGGATCCCCCCGGCCCTGGTGCACGGACACCCGGGGTTTCTGCGGCCCTGTCACGGGCTCTCCATTCGAAAGAATCGGCGCTTGTTGCTCTACAGCGTGGACCTCGGTCGCACCGCGGAGGGCCGGATGGTGGCCCTGCGAGATCGCTCCGAGGCCCCCATCGGATGGGGCTACGCCCTGGAGAACCGGCTGGCCCTGACCCGCATGATCCCGGAGTTTTTTCAGGGGAACAAGGTCCGCAAGGTGGCACCGTTTTTTCGTGATCTGCACCAGTCGTTGCACGACGTGCCCTCGGCCACTCCCAGGGTGGTCCTGCTCTCTCCCGGCTCTCACAGCCCCAGCTTTTTCGAGCAGGCCTATCTGGCCCAGTTTCTCGGTTTTGAGCTGGTCACCGGAGACGACCTGACGGTGCGGGACAACCGCGTCTACCTCAAGCTTTTGGAAGGCCTGCAGCCGGTCGATGTGATCCTCAAGCGGATGACCGATCCCTACTGCGATCCCCTGGAACTGCGCTCGGACACGGTGATCGGGGTGCCCGGGTTGCTCCAGGCCATCCGGGTGGGCAACGTGACGGTGGCCAACAGCCTGGGAGCGGCCTGGATCGAAACCCCGGCTCTGCACGCCTTTTTGCCCCGACTCTTCACCCACTTTTTGGGCCAGGACCCGTTGCTGCCGTGCGTGAAAACCTGGTGGTGCGGGGAGAAGGATTCGCTGAACTACGTGCTGGCCAATCTAGAGCACACGGTGATCAAGTTCGCCTTTCCGGAGCGGCCCCAACCGGCGCTCTTTCCGGAGTCCATGACCCGGGCCAAGAAGGAAGACCTGCGGGCCAGGATCCTTCATGACCCGGAGCAGTTCGTGGCCCAGGAGCGGATCGATCTTTCCACCACTCCCTGCCTGCAGGATAACGCCCTGGTGCCCCGGCGCCTGGTGCTTCGTACATTTTTGACTCGAGCCGGACAGGATTTCTCCGTCATGCCCGGGGCGCTCTCGGTGGTGAGTCAGAAACCGGGCTCGATCGTGGCCAGTCTGGAGCAGGGTGCCCAGAGCAAAGACTCCTGGATCGTGGACCCACTGGGGGAGGACGACGCTCCCGGCACCATCATGAAGATGGGTCGCAAGGAGATCCGCCTGAGCCGGGGCGGCGGCGATATCTCCAGCCGGGCGGCCGACGATCTTTACTGGTTGGGGCGCAATATGGAGCGGGCCGAGGGGCTCTGCCGTCTCTTGCGTTACTGCGTGCTCCGCTTGAACGAGGAACCCCGCGTACCGGCCAACTCCGAGGTCCCTCGATTGTTGAGCTTCGTGAACCCCCGCTGGAGACCGGAGTCAGGGGACCGCGAGGAGTACGCCGTTCGGATTTCCACACTCTTGAGTGCTCAAGGCAGACAGGAGGGGTTACGACCGGTCATGGACAGTGTGCATCGCCTGTTGGGCCAGGTCCGGGACCGGATCTCCGCCGAGTCGTGGAGGCTTTCGAATTATCTCTATCGGCTGGGGGTACAAAGCCCGACCACGCTGGCCGATAGCCAGACCCTGCTGGACGATCTCTTGATGGCGTTTTCTGCGTTCAGCGGTATGGTGACCGAGAATATGACTCGCAACCATACCTGGCGATTCTTAGACATGGGCAGGCGGCTGGAGCGGGCCATTCACACCGTGGGGTTGGTGCGCCGCACCCTGGTGCCTCGGCGCACCAACGAAGAGTTGCTGCTGGAGGCGGTGTTGGAGGTGGCCGACGTGCTGAGGACTTACCGCTGGCGCTACCCGGCCGGGTTGCAGGCGGCGCCCTTCCTGGACCTCTTGCTGGCGGACGAAGATAATCCGCGTTCGGTGGGTTATCAGTTGGAGAGCCTGAACATCCACCTGCAGAAGCTGCCGGGGCACACCGAAAACGCTCCCCGCAACCAGGAGGAGACCCTGCTGTTGCGCTGTCGGGCTGCCATCAAGCTGGCTGATATTCACGCCCTGGCGGGGCTGGAGATCAGAAAAAGTCGGAGTGCCTTGAAGGGCCTGCTGCGGGACCTGGGCCGGGATCTGCCGGCCTTGTCCGACGCCCTGGTGCAGAAGTACCTCACCCATCTGACCCCCAAATCGCAAGGCTCCAGTTTCGGACCGGACGTGCTGTCGTGAAGTATTTCGTGACTCATCAAACCCGCTACCTCTATTCGGAGAAGGTCTCCATCAGCTACAACCGGGTGCACTCCAGGCCGCGCCTGCTGGCTGCCCAGAGCAGTGAAAACTGTAAACTCCTGATCCAGCCGGAGCCAGCCTCCATCGATAGCGAACGAGATTTCTTCGGCAACCCCATCGCCTTCTTCACGGTGCAAAAGCCGCACCGGGAGCTGGAGGTCACGGTTTCCTTCGACGCCGAGGTGAAACCGCGAGAGACTCCGGGGCCGGGTGAAGAGTGGGAAAGGGTGGCTTCGCGGCTCCAAGACCCCCGGCAGAAGGAGGCCATGGAGGCTTCTCAGTTTCGCCACGACTCGAGCTGGGTTCGCCGCTCGAACGAGCTCGCGGAGTTTGCGCGAAGCGCTTTCCCTCGGAGCACGCCTGTGCTGGAGGGGGCCCGGGAGTTGTGCCGACGCATCTATCGAGACTTCGACTTCGACCCCACCGCCACCACCGTGGCCACCCCGCTGGAAGAGGTGCTGGCCCGGGGGCGAGGAGTGTGCCAGGATTTTGCGCACCTGGCTCTGGGAGGTTTGCGAAGTCTGGGCCTGGCGGCCCGCTACGTAAGCGGTTATATCCTGACCCTGCCTCCTCCGGGTCAGACCCGACTGCAGGGTGCCGACGCCAGCCACGCCTGGATCTCAGTCTGGTGCCCTCCCTTCGGTTGGGTGGATCTGGACCCCACCAACGATCTGGTGGTCTCTAACCAGCACGTGACCCTCGCCATGGGACGGGATTATCACGACGTCTGCCCTCTACGGGGGGTGGTGCTGGGGGGTGGAAGCCAGACAGTAGAGGTGGCCGTGGACGTGATCCCCCAGTGCGATCGATAGGATCGCATTGACAAAGAGCCTTCTCGAACATAATGTTTGCCTACATGTTGATCCATTCCGATATCATAGTGGTGGGGGCCGGCCACGCCGGCTGTGAAGCGGCGCTGGCGGCCAGTCGCCTGGGCTGCAAGGTGGCCCTTTTGACCGCCAGTCTCACCCACATCGCCCGTATGCCGTGCAACCCCTCCATCGGAGGCCCGGCCAAGGCCCAATTGGCCACCGAGGTGGACGCCCTGGGGGGAGCCATGGCCCGGGTGATCGACGAAACCCACATCCACATCCGCATGCTCAATACCCGCAAAGGTCCGGCCGTGCAGGCCCTGCGGGCTCAGGCTGATCGGCCAGTTTACTCCGAGCGCATGCGGGAGATCGTGGAGGCGGATCCCAACATCACCATTTATCAGGATCTGGCGGTGGAACTGCTCAAAGAAGGCAACCGCATCGTGGGTCTGCGGGCGGAAAACGGAAACGAATACCGCTCTCCTGCCACCATTTTGACCACCGGCACCTTTCTGGGCGGGAAACTTTTTATGGGGGAGATGAGTTTGGCCGGTGGCCGGGCGGGCGAGCCTGCAGCGATCGGCCTCTCCCGTTCTCTGAGTTCTCTGGGTCTGAAACTCGGTCGTCTGAAAACCGGAACGACCCCTCGCCTGGACCGAGAGACCATAGACTGGGAAGTGATGGAAGAGCAGAAGCCGAGCGACGTGCCGCTGGTCTTCTCCCAATGGTCGGAGCTTAAACTCCCGCCTCGGCAGCTCTCCTGCTATCTGACCACCACCACCCTTCGCACCAAGGAGATCATTCTCGCAAACCTTCACCGCTCGCCCATGTTCGGTGGCATCATCGAAGGAAGAGGGCCCCGTTACTGCCCCTCCCTGGAAGACAAAATGGTGCGGTTCAAGGAGAAGGAGACCCACCAGATCTTCGTGGAGCCCGAGGGGTTCGACGTGCCCGACGTGTATCTGCAGGGTGTTTCCACTTCACTGCCCCTGGACGTGCAGTTCGAGATCGTGCACTCCATCCCGGGGCTGGAGCGGGCTACCATTTTGAAACCGGGATACGCGGTGGAGTACGACTACGTGGAGCCCACTCAACTGGAGCCGACCCTGGAGGTGCGGGACCTGCCCGGACTTTACCTGGCCGGTCAGATCAACGGAACCTCCGGCTATGAAGAGGCGGCCGCACAGGGACTCCTGGCGGGGGTCAACGCGGCCCTGACGGCGGGCGGTTCGGACCCCATCGTGCTGGGGCGAGACGAAGCCTACCTGGGCGTTTTGATCGATGATCTCATCACCAAGGGCACCAAAGAGCCGTACCGGATGCACACTTCTCGAGCCGAATACCGCTTGCTGCTGCGCCAGGATAACGCCGATCAACGGCTGACCCCCCTGGCCCGCAAGGTGGGGCTGATCAGCGGTCAGGACTGGACCGTGTATCAGGAGAAGATGGTGCTGATCGAGCAAGAGCTTCACCGGTTGGCCGAGCGGCGGGTCAAGGGGTTTGAGGCCGAAGACCTCTCCGCGCGCCTGGGTACTCCGATCAAGCCCGGCACCTCCCTTAAAGAGCTCTTGCGGCGGCCGGAGCTTGATCTGCAGGCGGTTCGGGCGATCGACGGATTGGCGCCGCTGGGTCCTCGAGTCTCTCAGCAAGTGGAGATTCAGACCAAGTATGAGGGCTACCTGGAGAGACAGCGCCAGGACGTGGAACGGTTTCGTAAGGATGAGAAGAAAGGAATTCCCGAAGCTCTCGATTATTCGGTGATCCGTTCGATCTCGTCCGAGGGTCGGGAGAAGCTCTCTTTTCATCGCCCCAAGACGGTAGGCCTGGCGTCCCGGATCGCGGGCGTCACTCCCTCGGATGTGTCCGCCCTTTTGATCTATTTGAAAACCCGCATGCCCGCGGAATCCGGTGTTTGAACAGACCCTGGGCCGTCTGGGTCTGGGGGTGGAACACGCCCGGGTTCTGCAAAAGCTTGCCGAGCATTTTCTAGAGAGCGGGTCGCAGCGGGGAGTCACGGCTCTGAAAACCGCCCAGGCGGTGGACCAGGAGCTGATCCTCGATTCGCTTTGCGGGGCTGGAGCTTTGCCGCTTCGGGGCCGGGTGATCGATATCGGTACCGGCGGGGGCGTGCCGGGTCTGGTGTTGGCTGTGGTGAGACCGGATCTGGAGTTCGTGCTCACCGACAGCGCTGTCAAGAAGACCCGGTGGGTGGAGGAGATGGTGGAGTCCCTGGGCCTTTCCAACGTGGTGGTGGAGACCCGACGCCTGGAGCTTCTGGGTCGGGAAGTCGGCTTTCGGGAGAGTTTCGAGGTGGTGACCGCCAAGGCTCTGGCCCCCCTCAACGTCTTGTGCGAGTTGGGGATCCCGCTGTTGAGGCCCGAAGGGCGCCTGGTGGCCTACAAAGGACCGGCCCTGGTCGAAGAGATCAGGCAGGCCGGTCCGGCCTTGCGGGAGTTGCGCTCGCAGGTGCACCGCTGCCACGGCTTTCAGGTCGGAGAAAAGCAAACCACGATTTGTGAGATCCTGAAGACCGGACCGACACCCGAGAAATACCCCCGCCGGGACGGGGTTCCCCAGAAGAAGCCACTCTAGGGGGTCAAGGTCTGGCGGTTTTGGAGGTTGGTGGTGAATTGTCGGAGCATGAGAAACTGCGGGTTCATCAGAGAGCGTGAACCAAGGGGAAAGACCTTGCCGGCTTCTTGAGCATTGGCAGCCACGATGCTGAGTTCCACCTGTTTGAGATCGTCTTCGGTGGCGACCTGAAAACTCAGTAGGCCTCGAGAGATGATGTTCACCGATTCGAAGTCTCCAGACGGAAAGCTATAGCCGACGGGTGCCTCTAGGTAGCTGGTGACATCGCTGAGCAAGGTCCCCTGGTCGATCACTTTTCGCACCAGGAACTTATAGGGATGGGAGACCTCGTATCCCCCTTCGTCGATGCCCGGGCCGGAGTGATCGGTGGCGATGGAGGATGGAATCACGGAATAGTAGAGGATGTTTCGTTGCCAGCGGGGCGTACCGTCGTCGTTGCGCATGAAGCGGCCGGTGTCGGGGTCGATGGCCGAAAGAAACCACAGGGCGTCTCCATCTCGACCGACCAGGGTGGTAGGCCCCGGGGCGGTTCTTAGAGCCGAGTAGGAAGCCCCAAAAAGGTCACGCCTCAGCCACGACTCCGCGCTGAGGAGTTGACCGGCCACGTTCTCGTCTCCGGAAACCCGATTCCAGGTTTTCTGGCTGCTCTGCAAGAGGGCGTGGGTGACCGCGAACAGGATCAAGGCGGTGCTCACGGAGACCACGAGTTCAACCAGCGTGTATCCCTGGAACCTACGAACCACTGGTGACCTTGAGCAGCCTGGTCACCCGAAGGTGCAGATTTCCCATGTGCTGCCGTTGGGCGTCTTCCCACCAGTTCACCAGGATTTCGAGCTTTTTGAGTTTGGTCGAATGAGACCCTCCGGGGCCGCTTCCCACCGCTTCACCGGAGGCAGAATCCACCACGTCGGTCAGGAAAAGCTGGTAAAGATAGTCGGTGTTTCCCACCGTAACGCCGCCGGTACGAAAAGGGACTGTGGCATTGGAGTGGGCGAAAGCTGGGGCCGGGTTGGCCTGGATTTCGGAGGCGATCTGATCGATGACAGAGTACGCCACGTCGGTAGCGATGGTGGTGTCGTCGAGCTTTTGATTGGAGGCGAGCAGCATGGTGTTTTGCCCCACCAGGGCCAGCAAAGCCACCAGGGCAAGGCCCATGGCCAGAAGCACTTCGGCCAGGCTGAACCCTCTAATCAATGTGAAGCGTCTCCCCATAAGGGCCATCATACCCCAAGCAACCGAGTTTTATAACAACCAAAAGATTGGAGGCTCGCTCCTGCAGTGGACTGCAGTTGGAGAAACTAGACTTAAAGAGGAAGATATTACGATTGTTGTTAAATAGAATGGGGTTATGAGACTGCAAAGATCCCCGGGTAAGCGGAAAAGACGTGGAATCGTTCTGATCTCCGTGGTGTTTATCGCGATACTGATCTCGATGTACGTGGTGTCGGCCCATATTCTAAATCGGAGCCGCTTCGGCGGAATGAAGCAGACCGCTGAAAACCGTCTGGCTGAAGAGGCTGCCCGCTCCGGGCTGGAGTACGCCCTGGCACGTCTGGAAGAGAATCCGGAATGGAAGGGTGCACTGAACGCGGTCACGGTGGACACGCCGGAATTGGTGGTGGTGGAGGACCGCGGCAACGTGATAGGGATCCTCAGGACCGACGTGGGGACAGCCCAGTTTCGATTGCGCTTCAACTATCAGGACGGCTCCGGCGGGGGCGATGATATGGACGATCCCTCCTCGGCCATGTCCTTTGATTCTCCCCACATCTCGCTGAACAACCTGACCGGCGGTTCGGACCAGCCTCTCTATCTGGGCGACGGCTCGGGATATTCGGCCTCTTCCCCGGTGGGTGTGGTGAAGCAGGGCACGGTGGCTCTGGCCGTGGAGGGGCGGGTCTCTCGCGAACTGGAGCAGGCCGGCAGCAGCAACCCCAACCCCACCTTGAGCCAGCTCGAGGCGGTCCGAGTGGTCGACGCTTACTACCGGGTCAACGGTATTACCAGCGAGAGTTTGACTGACGCGGTGGGGATGGCCGGTGGCAAGTTCGATGCCAGGTTGTACGAGGATGGAGCCCGTCTCTTGCTCGGGGATACTCGGGAAAACGGCAAGTCTACCATCCGGGTTCGCAATGGAGATTTTACGGTGCAGGATGCTGCCACCGGCAACCCTGGCAGTGTGCAAGGCACGGAAGGTGAGATCCGGGTGACGACCGGCCACACCGTCCAGGGCGATCTGGCCGCCGGGGTGACCACCGGGGAAGAGCAGACCAGCGACCACTTTTATCAGTTGCTGTGGGGCGACGTCTCGCCGCCCACCACGGGGCACACCTTACCGGCCGGAGTCTACGAGGTGCGGGGAGACGGCAAGGTTTATCGTTACGAGATGAATTACGAGGACTATCGGGACTACAAGGCTTCCAATCCGGACGACACGGAACTCCGGGGTGCGCCGGTAGCCCTGGATGGTTCGAACGGAGTAAGCTTCGTGGCCCAGGGGGAAGACTACAACGGCGAACCCTCGGATAAGCACCGCCTGGTCTTTACCGATGACGTGCTGGTAGAACCGGTGGGCGATGTGGTAGACCTTACCATCGCCCCGGCCCGGGGGGCCAAAGAGGATCTGGAGGACGATCCCGGTGGAGGGGGTGGAGGTGCTATAACTTATCATACCGGTGTCGATTGGCCAGGGACAGTTTTCACGAATCCACCAGTTGCGACTGCGAATATTTCGGCCAAGAGTAGCTTTCTGGAGGGCGCAATTGCCAGCCTTTCGGACGGTGATTTGCACAAACTAGTTCTTGAACTGGCCGACCACGGAACGATTCAAATGCCAGGCGGTGGCCAGAAAGTAACGTGGTCAGGCCAGGAAGTCTTCAGTATCGAAGGAGACCCAGATGTGCTCTTCGACGGCTTAGAGAGTGGTTTGAGCGTTACAAATATGGGGGGCCCAAACCCCGAAATTTTTTCGGAAGCGGACCTCGCCCTCGCTCAAGCGGTCGTTAATATCGATGCAAATAAGCTGTTCGAATACTTCACTTCCGGTGTTGTCGCAAGCGCCGGGACCTTAGAGGAATTTGCCAGCACGGACTCCACCGACGTCACCGATATGGAACTCACCTTTCAACCCGAGAATCAGAACGGGGTCAGGATCGCCAACGCCGAAGGCAGCGGCGGCGACATCCGAATCGCCGCCGATGTGCGGGGGACCGGAGGTTCTCTGAAGTCGGATGGAGAGATTCGGCTGGTGGGCGTGGGGTTCGAGATCGATGGAGGCTCCACCAGCAGCGACAATGAAGGCCCCGGGATCAGCCTCTACGCCAAGGACGATATCGTGCTCTCCACTCTCAAGCCCGACGCCGCCGGCAATCACCACTACACCGGTATGGAACTCAAGGGGTTGCTCTATTCCTGGAAAAACATCGAACTCAAGGCCGGCCACGAGGATGAAGCCGCCGACGCCGAGCCGCAAAGAGTTTATCTGCAAGGCGCCATGGTGGCCTACGGAGGGGTGCCCGGCGACGACACCCGCCCACCCGGCAGCAGCGGAGGCAATATCCTGCTGTCCGGAAACCAACTGGATCTGCTGTACGACCCGACCCACCTGATCGGACTGCGAAGCGAGTCAGGACTCACCGTCTCGCTTGAGATCGTCAGCCGCTCTTTTCGATAACCTGACATTCCTTCATTTCCAGGAAAGTTGAATAATATTCCGTATAGGAGTTTGACAAGAACTTCACGGAGGTCCTGTGGTGACTAAGAAACCTGGCCAACAGCGGTCGATACAGATGGTGGATCTGGACAGAATCATGTTCAATCCGCTACAGCCTAGAAAGATTTTTCAACAGAAGGCGCTGGAGGATCTGGCGGCCTCCATCACCGAGCACGGCATCATCCAACCGGTGATCTGCACCCGGGAAGGAGACGGCTATCGTCTGGTGGTGGGGGAGCGTCGCTGTCGGGCCAGTCGAATGGCCGGACTAAAGCAGGTTCCGGTGATCATCGAGGAGATGACCGAGTCTCGATTGCTGCAGGTGGCCCTGATCGAAAACATCCAGCGCGAAGATCTGGATCCCATCGAAACCGCTCAGGCCTACAGTCACCTCTTGCGGGAGCACAATCTCACCCAGGAAGAGCTGGCCCAGAAGGTGGGTAAGAGCCGCCCCTCCATCACCAACGCTCTACGCCTTTTGAGTCTGCCCATGGCCATTCGGCGCAGCGTACAAGAGGGCGAAATTTCGGCCGGTCACGCCCGGGCGATCCTTTCCCTGGAGAAGGAACGGGAGCAGATGGAGGTCTGGCACCGGATCAAGAACGACGATCTGTCGGTGCGGCAGACTGAAGAGTTGGTGCGCCTGGTGCGCGAGGGAGTCAAAAAACCGAAGCGCGAACGGGTCGAACTCTCTCCGGACTGGCAGGAGATTCAGGACCACCTGACCCGGCAGTGGGGAGTGACCGTAAATATTCGCCAAAACCGTAAAGAGAAGGGCAAAATCGAGCTTCAGTACGACGACGGCGTGCAACTGGAGCGGATCGTGGAACGGCTCATCTACCTGGGAGAGCGAATGGATCGCCGCTCCCACTCCAGCAGCTTCTACTAAAGGATCTTATTTCAACAAAGAATCCACCAATTCCAGGTAGGGTGCTATCTGTTCTTCCCAGTTCCAGCGGCTTTCGGTAGCCGCCCGGGCTCGTGTTTGCATCTCCTGGAGCCTTCCGGAGTCGACGATGGTGTCCAGGGCTCGGGCGATATCTGAAGGAGAGAAGGGGTCGAACAGTTCACCGATCTGGTGCTCGTTGACAAAGCGGGCGATCTCCGGAATGTCGGAACCGGCGATGGCTAAACCGGCGGACATGTACTCGAACAGTTTGTTGGGGGTGGAGTAATACTTGTTGAGGCAGACCGGCAGAAACGGGATCAGTCCGATGTCGGCCTGGGAGGCGGCCTCCACCACGCGCGGACCGGGCACCGGCTCCCACCACTGCACTCGACCCTCTCGATCCAAAGCCCGGAGTTCGGGCTCGCTGCTCCCGAAGCCCCGCAGGGCGATCTGAACCTTTTCGGTCAGAGCGGCCGCAGCGATCACCTGTTCCAGGCCACGATGGGGGATGTAGGCCCCCTGATAGAGCGCCACCGGTTTAGCGTTGGGCTTGCGGGTAGGCACCGGTTGAGACTCCTGGCAATTGTGAAGGGCCATCACTTCATCCAGACTGAAGCGCTCTTTGAGGATCTCGGCCAGGGGCTCGTTCACGGTCAGGACCGCGTCGGTCTTTGCGATCAGCTCCCGCTCCAGGGCGTCCCAATACTCTACCGCTTCCCGGGAGTCGATGAAGGCCTGGCCGCTCCACAGTTCGTGGGTATCGTAGATCACCGGTACGTCCAGTTGCTCCGCCAGGGTGACGGCGGCTCTCAAGGCGTCTAAATCGTGGGCTTGCACCAGGTCGGGCTTCCAGTCGGCGGCTCTCTCTACCCACACCCCGTTGATCCGCTCGATGTACCTCCAGTGCTGCTTTTGATCAGGGAGAGCTCGCTCCTGAAGCTCGACCACGGGCATGGGGCAAGGACGCACGGGCGGGCGATCCGGGGGCAACTCCACCTTCTGTTCGGTTTTCACGGAAGTTTTTTTTCTTGGAAAGATCCGACCCATGATCTGATCGTCGAAGAAGCGGGCGCCGTGGGTGCGCTGATCCTCGCGCAACAGAAGGTAGCCGTCGCGTTTTTCTCGGGGTTTCTGACCGGGGGTTAGAAAGCAGTAGACCCGTACCTCGTGGCCCCGCCACCCCAGCGCCTGGGCTTGTTTGTGGACTCTTTGGTCGTGATTGCCGTCGTTGAAGACGAACATTGCTATTCGGCTCATCCTATGAGACTCCCGTGATAACCCTTTCCTTTGATGAAAAGCTCATTCCATCGCCAGGTGTTCAGTATTCTCCATAGCTCCCAGGACCGGTCGGCTCCTGCCATGTGCTCTTCATACACCTTCATACAGGCCGGTACGTGCAGGAGTTCGCACTCCTTAAAGCTGGCCGAGTGCAGGTGATCGCTGAGCCAGCTGTTCAACCCCTCTCGAAACCAGTTGGCCATGGGGGTGGGGTAGCCGAGCTTGTCCTGGCGGGTGGTCACCGATCCGGGCAGGCGGCCGTTCATGGCATGCCGCAGCACCAGTTTGGTGTGAGGGGGATCGATCTTGAACTCGCTGGGCAGAGCGAAGCAGTACTCCACCAGGCGGTGATCCAGAAAGGGCACCCGGGCCTCCAGGGAAAACGCCATGGAGTTGCGGTCTTCGTAGCGCAACAGCGGCGGAATCGAAAATCGTACCAGGTCGTCGTACATTTTCTGGCTCAAGCTGTTGTCGAAGATCCGATCCACATCCATGCGGGTGGCGTCGCTTCGGGAGACCTGAGAGGCGAGATCGGGATGCAGGATAGCAGGGGTCTTCACCCGGCCCGGACGCTCTTTTTGAAAGAGCTTCAGAAATTTGGGTCGCTTGGCCCGGCGGATCGCTCGCTCCGCCAGAGCCGTGTGATCAACGCCGGTGACTTCCCTGATCACCCCGGCTGCTTGCATGACCTGGCTCAGGTCTTTCTTTTCCTTGAGAAGGCTCCGGGCCAGTTCGGAAAGATATTCTCGGAAATAGTGATGATAGCCGGCCAGCACCTCGTCGCCCCCCTGTCCGTCGAGCAATACGGTCACACTCTTTTGGGCGGTCTCCATGACCTTCCACTGGCTGTAGAGGGTGGGTCCTGCGGTGGGCTCATCCTGGGCCCAGACTAGGGCGTCGAAAAGGTCCGGCAGATCCTGACCGTCCGAGAGCACGGGGTGAGGGTTGGTCCGGCAAGCTTCGACCACGTCGTCGATGAATCGCTTTTCGTCGTATCCCCGGTCGGGGTAAATGCTGGAAAAGGTCTCCACCGGCCGATCCAGGATCTCCGAGGCGCAGGTGACCACGGAGCTTGAATCCAGGCCTCCAGAGAGGCAAGTGCCCACCGGCACGTCGGAGCGGAGTCGCAGGTTGACCGACTCCCTAAAGAGCCCTCGGAAGATCTCTGCGGCTTCTGTCAGCTCAGGATTATTCGGCAGGTAGCCCTCCACCTGACGATCCGGATGAGCGGGCAGACTCAGGCGACTCTCACCGGCAAATTCTCTCCAGTTCTTGGTGGGGTCGATTCGCCAGTAACGCTCCAGCTGGATCCCTCGGGCAGAGACCGTCATGGTGTGCGCCGGGGGCAGCATTTGAGTGGATTGAAAGAAGGTATCCCATTCGTCGTCCACCAGACCTTCGCCCAGAAAACGTACCAGGGTGCGAAGCCGGGGAATCCGCCGCTCTGGCTTTCGGAGCAGGGCCTTCAGTTCGGAAGCAAACTCGAATCGGGTGCCTTCCTGGCAGTAGAAAAATGGCTTGATACCCAGGCGATCCCGGGCGCAGAATAAGACCCGCTGCCCGGCGTCCCAGATGGCAAAAGCAAACATGCCGTTGAACCGCTTGACGCAGTCCTTTCCCCACTGGAGATAGCTACGGAGCAGAACTTCAGTATCACAATCGGAGCGAAAGCTGTGGCCCAGGCTCTCCAGCTCCTTTCGCAACTCACGATAGTTGTAGACCTCGCCGTTATAGGTGATGGTGTGCCCCTCTAGAGTGAGGGGTTGGTGACCGGCTGGGCTGAGATCGATGATGGCCAAACGGCGGTGCCCCAACCCTACCTCCTGGTCCAGGAAGACATCGTGGCCATCCGGTCCTCGGTGGGACTGCAGGTCGTTCATCCGCTCGAGTTCTTCCCGCGGCACGGGCTGTCCGTCGCCCTGGTAAATACCGGCGATTCCGCACATGATCTAAATCAGGACCTCCGGGCGTGATACTCCTGACACCTTCGCTGAAGCGATCTGGTATGTCACCAACTTTTTGTCTCCTCCGCTTTGTTCCACCATCACCCTGGCCGCTTCGCCCAGCGGCACGGGTAGTTGCCGGGTCATATAGACGTCATACCAAATCTGAAAGGAGAGAAGGCTCAAAATCTTGTTGGCAAGGCTGGACTTCCCGCTCTGAAATTCGGTGAGCAGCCGTTGAACTTCCGCCTGGTCAAACAGATCGTGCCGGGCCAGTTCTGAAGGGGCGAGGGCCTCCTTCGCGTAGGTAAAGAGGCACCCCTGCAGCCAGCGGTTGACCGGAAGGACGAAACCTTCTTTGGAGCGGTCGATCACCGAACTCGGGAGAAGCGGTCCGGCAGCGGTCTTCAGCATGGCCTTCACTCGCTTGTTCCGGATCTTGAAGCGTTCAGGTAGGCGAGCCACGAACTCCATGACCCGGGTGTCCAGGAAAGCTGTCCGGACCTCCAGTCCATGAGCCATGGAGAGGCGGTCGCTGAAGGCCAGCACCTGATCCGGTAGCTGAGTGAGAAATTCCGACTCCAGAATCCGATTGGTGGGATCCCGGGCGGTGAGATCGCCGAAGACCGCTTGCAGGTGATCGCTTGTGGAGTAGGTCGCAAACGCATCTCTAGAAGAGCCCGAGTAGAGGGCTCGTTTCTCGTCGTCGGTGAAGACGCTCAAGCGGTGCTTCCAATGCCACTCTTCGCCGGGCTTTCCACTAACTCTGGAAAGCTCGGCTAGTGGACGAGCCAGGCGGTGAGTGCGATACGATCCGAAAAGTTCGTCGCTGCCGTCGCCCGAGAGGGCGACTTTGCCGTGCTTTGAGACCAGGCGGGCCAGAAAATAGGTGCTGACCGCCCCTGCAAACGGCTCATCGAAATGGCTGATGATGTCTGGAAACTCTCGCTGAAAGTCGGAAGGGGTGGTAAACGCTTCGTGGTGATCGGTGCCGTATCGCTCTGCAACTTCCCGCGCGCAGCGAAGATCGAGTTCCTTGCCCGGGGTGGAAGAGCCGCTGGGGTAGGCCAGGGTGAAAGTCTTGAGCCGGTTTGGAGAGAGCTCGGCGGCAAGGGCGGTGACCAGGCTGCTGTCGATCCCCCCGGACAAAAAAAGCCCCACCGGCCCGTCGGAGAGCAGCCGCCGTCGAACTCCGGTTTTTAGCAAGCAGAGAAACTCCTCGGCCAGCTCCGCCTCCTCTAGCGTATCTTCCAGTGGTGCCCAATTGAGACGCCAGTAAGGCTGGAGAGAAGGAGCGGCTCCCTCTTTCCAGAGCAGCCGGTGCGCCGGGGGGAGCTGCTTGATCCCCTGAAAGATGGAGAGGGGGCCCGGCACGTTTTTGTAGCTCAGAAAGTGATGGACCGCCTCCAGGTTCAGACTACGCTGAAACCCCGGCACCTGAAGCAACGCCTTGATCTCCGAGGCGTACCACAGCGCCCCTTCGTGCTCCAGATAATAAAGCGGCTTCTCGCCCGCCCGGTCCCGCACCAACACGCCCTGCCGGCGGACTTCGTCGAACAGACTGATGGCGTACATGCCTTCGAGTTTTCTGGGAAACTCAAGTCCATACGCCCGGTAAAGATGGGGGATGAGTTCGGTATCCCCATCGGTGAAGAAACGCTGCCCCGCTTCAGCTTTTATAAGCTCCTCGCGGACCTCTCGGAAGTTGCAGATCACGCCGTTTTGGGCAGCCCAGATGGGCGGCTTGCCGACCGAGAGCGGTTGCCGCCCCTTGAGTGAGTCGACGATGGAGAGACGCCGGGCTCCCAGGGTAAAGCCGTCTCCGTGCACCAGGTGTTGATCGTCCGGGCCCCGGTGCGCGAGCACCCCCAGCATCCTGGCCACTATCTCGGGGTCGCTTCTACCAAAAACCCCGGCAATTCCGCACACGCAATTTTCCTTTCAGTGGGGAGGCTTCCGGTTTGGCGGATTCATCCCTTTGGGCGAGCATTAAGCCGATCTGAGCTCATACTGCTGCAAGACCTCCCAGGCTCCCGGGGCCAGGCGGAGTTCGGGTTGGAGGCGGGTGACCTCGTCCAGGGCTTCCGCCAGGGTGGAGCCCTGGGAGATCAGGTAGGCGATGGCCACGGTTGCGGTTCGGCCTCGGCCCAGGCTGCAGTGGATGTAGCAACTCGAGTGGCCCTGGATGTGTCCGACGGCGGCTTGCAACTGCTCGAGGGAGGGGCTGGTGAGGTCGAGGATCGGTATGTTGAGATAGGCTTTGGTCAGAAAACTTGGAGCTTCTTCATACTCGGCGGTGAGATCGAGGACGGCTTCCACGTCTATTTCAGCGGCCTCCGCCTCGGCCAGGCGACGCCCCAGGAGGATCCCCGGTCGCAACTCCCGGTACGGCTTTCTGCCGGAGTTGAAGTAGAGGGCGCTGAGAGCGGCTGACCAGTGATAGGGCGCCAGCAGCATGCGGGCGCCCGGTAGCTGTTTACCCTGGTCCTTACGAAGCCAGGTGGGTCCGCCTCCCAGATAGGCCCCGGCCACCACAAACAGGGCCAGGGCGGGCCATAGGAGCAGGACGCTCTCCGGCCACCCGGCGACGGTCAGAAGCACCAGAAACCCACTGGTGGCTCCGTAGTAATACCCGATCCTGGGACGGGCGTTGATGCCCTGCCCGGGGTCTCGATGGGGAGGCTGAAACCGCACCGACGGAAACAACCAGAGACAGAAAAGCCCCAGCAACTGACCGGTGATGACGTCCATCAGATGGTGCTGGTAGCAGAACAGCGTGGAGATGCCGATCAGAAAAAACCAGGCACCCAGGACCCACCGCCATCTCCCCCTGCACAGGGGGAGATAAATCATCAACAGGTTGATGCGGAGCACGATATGCAGGCTGGGTGCGCAGTTATAGAAGTTGTTAAAATTTTCGAGGGCGCCGAAAAAAGGCTGCAACCAACCTTGGACCGGGGGGGCCGGGGTTACTAACTGGAGCGGGAAGAAGAGAAAGAAGAAGCCCGCCACGGCGATACCGAAGGTGACCCTCTTGAGATGTTGACCCAGTTCGAATCGTTGTTTGATGAGAAACGGCGCCAGCACAAAAAACAGATCGATCGACCAGTACGGGATGATAAGAATGGGGAGGAAGGGGAACAGGTTGAGTTCCCAGTCGTAGGCGCAAGTGCCCACGAACTCCCGCTGCGAGGCCAGGTAGTTGCAACCGTTGTAGACCAGGACGAACCACAGGCACAACCAGGCCGAAACGGCCGCCTGTTGCCACCGACCAGCGGAATCCATAGGCCGTTCTTATCGCCGCCGGGCCAGCGACACCGAAAAGATCCCGTGCCGGTCGATCAGGCTGCGGCATTTCTGAAAGCCCGCTTCGGCCACCAGGGTATCCATCTCGGCCGTGCTCCGGCAGCGCATCACCCAGCGCTCTCCGTCGGCGTGCCGAAGCGTCTCGGCGATCAGCTCCAGGGTGGGGTGAAAGGGCTGGTTGGTGTAGAGGAGATAGCCGCCAGGGCGGACCGCCGAAGCCAAACCGTCCAAGCTTTTCCGAACCGGACCGTTGTCGGGGAAAAGCTCATACAGACCCGAGACCACGGCCACGTCCAAGGGGCCCAGACCGGCCAAGCCGGAGGCGTCGAAAGCGTCTCCAGGCTGATAGATGACTCGAGACTCGCCCCATTCCGTGGCCAGCTTTCGACCTTCCTCGAGCCCGTGCTCATCACGGTCCTGGACGATCGCCCGAAGTTCCGGATCTGGGTAGTCTCTAAGCACCTCCAGCAGATAGCGGCCCGGGCCCCCGGCGATGTCGGCCAGGGTCTTGGCCGAGAGCGATTCCAGAGCCTTGAGCAGCAGCCTCTGCAGGTTCTTGTGCCGCTCCCGGATACAGACCCAGCCGATGGAGTTGAGATAAAAATGGTCGATCATTTTGCCCAGCGGAGTCCAGCCTCGGGGCTGGTTCTGATACACGTAATCCAACATCTGTCCCGAACTGAAGCCTCGCTGGTAGCCGAGGCGCATACCCTGACTCAGCCTTCCCACCGTACACATGGAGGCCCGGCTGACCTTCCAAAACAGATTGGCCGCACTCACCGGAGGTGGCCCGGCCTTCAGCCACTGATAGCGAGCCCGGCTGGGGGCACCACAATCCGGCCTGGAAGCCTCCTCTCGATCGAAACACTCCTGCGCAAATCGCCGGACGTCTTGAAAGACCAGGTGACGCTCTTTTTCATGAAAGATGGCGTGAAAAAAATCTCGATAGACCTTAAGTTCTTTGGGGCCTGACAGCCGCTCGTACAGCTTGCGAATGGGGCGGTTCTTGATCACCCAGTCGGCCCGGGCCACCAGGACCTGCGTGGGCACCGCGAGGTCTTGCGCCTGTTTGAGCAAGCGCTTTGCCCCTCGATAAAGATCGAGGAGAACCCGGGTGGCGATCTGCGGGGTGATCAAAGGGTCGGTGTCGTACAGCCGGGCCTGCTCCCGGTCGTGGGTGATGGCCGAGCCCCGCACGTAGCTCTGCACCGTGGTCATGAGCCCGACTTTGGAGAGGGCGGCGAGCCCTGGCCGGGTAAAGGGTACGTAAAGTTTGACCTGGAGGGCCGGGGTGGCCAGGACCAGGCCGGCCAACTCCGGCCCGTAATCCAGCACCCACAAACCTGCCACCACGGCGGCCACGCTGTGAGCCAGCACCACCGTGTTCTGCCCGGACAACCGGTATTCGCTCTGGAGGTGGCGGTAGAAGGCCTCCATATCTGCTTCCAATTGGGCCAGATGGAGTGCGTCTCCCCGAGGGCCGGGGCTCTTTCCGCAGCCCCGGCAGTCCCAGGCGAAAAATGCGGTGTCCGGCATCTCCATCTGGTCCACCAGTTCCTGGAACCGACCGGAGTGCTCGTGGCCCCGGTGAAATAGGAGGACGGCTCTTTTGAGCGGGCCCTCGCCGGGCAGCCAGGCCCGATAGAAAAGATCGGTCCCGTCGGGAGCCCGAAAGCTGTTTTCAGAAGACCAGCGCATCCGGCTACTTCTTGTCTTTACGACCGATGAAAAGCCCCAGTAGCAGACCCACGACCACCCCCACGATTCCGGCCACCGGAGGGTATGTCTTGGCCGCGCTTTGAAACTGCTCCACGATCTGGTTGTCGTAGAAGTTGACCCCCAGGTGAAGCGCGATGATCTTCCAGGTGCCCCCCTCGGACGGCACCACGGTGGCGGTCCAGCGGGTCTTCAAAGTCAGGTAGCGCCCGTCGGCCAGGTCGTACTCCTCCACCCCGGTACCCCGGCAGATACCGAAGCGGGAGTCTCCGGTGCCGTAAAACTCGGTCAGGTCGTCGGCCTCCATGCTCATTTTCATGGACTTCACGTACTGATCGGGTCCTATCCAACTGCGAAAATAGGGTTCCAGCCCTTCAGGTTTGGTGATCAACTCCTGGGCGATCGTGGTGACTCGCAGATCTTCATGAAAATACTGGGGTAGATCCTGAAACCGTTGCTCGTTGACGGCTGAGGTGGCTCCGCGCAACATGGTACGGAGAGCCTCGTGATCCTGTTGATTCTCCTCGGCCCAGGCGCCTGCGGCAAGAAAGACTAGTAGTAAGAGATAGCAAGTCGTCTGTTTCATATTGACCTAATCAAAGCGGATTCTGGTTGGGAAAGTTTATGCCTGCTACATCTACGCCCTGACTCTCTTTTGGGGAGGGAAGGAGAGGGATTAAACGAGAAGGGTGGTCGACTTCAGGAGGTGCGGTATGGCCGGTGGTGGTCTTTTAATGCTACTCGACGACATTACTCTGGTTCTAGATGATGTCGCCGTTATGTCGAAGGTCGCGGCCAAGAAGACCGTCGCCATTGTGGGAGATGATCTGGCGGTCAACGCCAACGTGGTGGTGGGCCTGGACCCCAGCCGAGAGCTACCCATCGTGGGGAAGATCGCCCTAGGTTCCCTGGCCAACAAGGCGGTCTTGATTCCGCTGGCCCTGGCTCTGCCCGCAGGCGTGGTAAAACCTCTCTTATTGGCGGGTGGCGCCTTCCTCTGTTATGAAGCCTGGCACAAGGTCACTCACAAGAAAGACCCGGCTGAAAAAATTCCCCAACAGAAGTTGGCCGAGACCCTGGACAGCCCCGAAGCGGTGGCCAAGATGGAAAACCAGAAGGTGTGGGGTGCCATTCGGACCGACACCATCCTTTCGGCCGAGGTGATCATCGTGGCCCTGGGTGCCATCGCCCAGGCTCCCCTCATGACCAAAGCCCTGACCCTGACCGTGGTGGGGCTGGTCACGACCTTCGGGGTTTACGGTCTGGTGGCCGCCATCGTCAAGGTGGATGACGTGGGGCTGCGTCTTCAACAATACGAGGACGGCTTTCGTCCCTGGTTCGGTGGCTTTCTGGTGGCGGCCATGCCCAAGTTTATGATGGCCCTGTCGGTCCTGGGGACCCTGGCCATGTTTTCGGTGGGTGGTGGGATCTGGCTGCACGGGGTGGAGGTGCTTCACCACTGGACGGAAGGACTCAACTCCGTAGTGGGCTTCGGGGCGGCCATGCTCGCGGGCGTGGTGGTGGGACTGCTCTCCAACATTCTGTTCGGAGGGCTGGGGAAGTTGCTCGGTAAGCTCAAGAAGAAACCGGTCGTTGAGTAGCCACCATGAAAGCCGTTTCTAGAAACTTGAACCTGAACGTACGCCGGGCTAAGCGCTCGGCCACGCTAGCCATCAACGAGCGCTCCGCAGAGCTGCAGAGCCTGGGACGAAAGATCTATCGCCTGGGCCTGGGTCAGTCTCCCTTTCCCGTCCCAGACTTCGTGCAGGAGGAGCTGCGCAAGCACGCCCACCAGAAGGACTACCTGCCGGTGGCGGGCCTGCTGCCACTGCGGGAGGCGGTGGCGGAATTTCACAACCGAAGAGACGGGCTGCAGGCTGGTCCAGAGGATGTGATGATAGGCCCGGGCTCCAAAGAGCTTTTGTTTATGGCCCAGCTCTGCTATTCCGGTGAACTACTCCTGCCCGCTCCTTCCTGGGTGAGTTATCAGCCCCAGGCCTCGTTGCTGGGCTTGCCCACCTGCTGGATCAACACCTCGGTGGAGGACGGTTGGCGGCTGAAGCCTGAGGATCTGAAAGAGGCCTGCCAGAACGACCCCACTCGGCCCCGTCTTTTGATTCTGAATTACCCCAACAACCCGGCCGGTACGACGTTGGGGGAAGAGAGACTGCGTGAGCTGGCTCGGGTGTGCCGTGAGTTCGGTCTGTTGGTGCTCTCCGATGAGATCTACGGCGAGGTCAACCACGCCGGGAGTCATGTCTCTCTGGCCACTTTCTACCCCGAAGGAACGATCATTTCCAATGGATTGAGCAAGTGGTGCGGGGCGGGTGGCTGGCGGCTGGGGACTTTCCTGTTTCCCAAGAATTTGTACTGGCTCCGGGAAGCCATGAGCGTGGTGGCCAGCGAAACCTACACCTCGGTGAGTGCCCCCGTGCAGTGGGCGGCGGTGGCCGCTTTCCAGGCCGATGAACGTCTGCAACACTACCTCCGGCGCTCTCGCAAGGTGCTGGGCCAGGTGGCCCAGACTTCTCACCAGATCTTGCTGGAAGCGGGCTTGCAAGTTCCGAAGCCCGAAGGAGGGTTTTACCTCTTCCCCGACGCCTCCGCCCTGGCGCCGGGGCTAGCAGCCCGGGGAGTAACCACCAGCCCGGAGCTGTGCGAACAGCTCCTCAACGACACCGGGGTGGCGGTCCTCCCGGGCAGCGACTTCGGCCGACCTGACTCAGAACTCACCTTCCGAATGGCCACCGTGAACTTCGATGGTGCATCGGCTCTGAATGAGGTCGACAGTTTCTCGGGAAGCAGCCGCTCTTTCGTGGAAAACCACTGCCCCGAACTCTTCGAAGCCTTGAACCGAATAGCGCAATGGGTGCACTCATGATAACCTATTGCCAATGAACTCCGTTTGGCGGTTATTGGCCGCGTTACTATTCTTTATGCTGCTCCCAGGGCTGCCGGCCCGGGCTGATTCCGGTGAGATCCTGGAAAAAGATGGCAAGTTGGAGTTCTCCTTCGGAGTGATCTACGTGCCCCAAGACTTGTCCTGGACTCGAGACAAGACAGAAGAGGCGCAGATCTACGTGGGGCGCTCTGCGACTCAGCGGGTGGTGATCGCGATCTGGAGAAAGGGCGTGGTGGTCGACAATCCAACCGCCATGAGCCTCTTGCAGAAAGACCTGGTAGTCCACCTGGAAAACGCTCCGAGCCTGCAATTGAAAGAGACCCTGGTCGCCCCCTATCCCTGGGCGGGTTCCTTGGAGCTGAGGCTGGGTGGAACCTGTGCTTACCTGGGCTCGGAGGCCGAAAAAGCTCTGATGGTGGTGGTTCAAGGTGAAAACCCGGAAGCCACCGCCAACGCCATCACGGGTTCCTTCAAGGAAAGCGTATCGGTGCGCCGCCAGGGTCAGGAGAAAAGCGGGGCGGCGAGGATCCTCTCGATGCTGGGCACGGCCACCACTTTCATGCTGCTGGGTGGCCTGATCCTAGGAGGGGGCGTGGCCCTGTTCATCAACCGCCGCCGACGGGTCTCCAACAACCCTTTCACGTGGGCGGTTTGGGGACTGTCCGGCACACTGGTCATCGCCATTCTTTTCAATTGGACGATCCTCTCGCGATTTTCGTGGGCCGGCTTCGGAGACTACGGCCGGGTGTTGGGAGATGGGCTGGCGAGGTACGTTTTTCTGCTCCTGATCGTGCTTTACTGTTCGCGCCGCTGGGCCGGTCGGTCGTGAATCACGACTCCCTCACTCTTCAGCCGATCGGCCATCTTTATTCAACAGCCCGCCGAAAGTACCAACTCCCCCCTCAGCCCACCGGGTCGTCTCAGATTGAAGGTGTGGTGGAGTTGGCGATCGGGCAAAACTACGAAACGGCCCTGCGAGATCTAGAGGGCTTCAGCCGGATCTGGCTGGTCTGGTGGTTTCACAAGAATCATAACTGGAGACCCACGACTCTGCCTCCCCGAGGACGCGAAGGGCGGGTCGGAACCTTTGCATCCCGCTCTCCCTACCGACCCAACCCCCTAGCGATCAGCAACGTCAAGCTCCTGGAGGTCGCCGAGCGAACCCTCTTCATCGGGGAGCACGATCTCCTCGACGGCACCCCCGTTCTGGACATCAAACCGTATATCCCGGAGTTCGACTCCTTCCCCGAGGAAGAGATCGGCTGGTACGGTCGGATGACGGCGGCACTCGCCGAGCCTTCCTACGAGGTCCGTTTTAGCGCCGCAGTCGAGCGCGCTTTGGAGGATAAAACCCGGCTAAAGCAACTCCTGAACGATACCCTGGCTCTCGATCCCCACCCCCACCGGACCCGCCGGATCGTACCCTATGGCGACGGATTCCGCATGGCCTGCGGGGAGTGGAGGGCCTACTTTCAGATCCGGGGCAAAGAGGTGCTGGTTGATCAGATAGAGACCGTCTCGGGCATTTCCTAGGTCCAGCCTTTTCTCCTGAAGAACACCAGAAACCCGCCGGCCACCGAGGCCATGAGAAAGAGGACGAAGGGGTATCCGTAGTAGGTTTTTAGCTCCGGCATGTTCCAGGGGGAGGCGGAGGGGTCGAAGTTCATTCCGTACAGGCCGGCGATGAAGGAGAGGGGGATGAAGATCGCTCCGATGACGGTCAGGGTTTGCATGGCTTCGTTGGTTTGCTGGGCAAGGTTGGACTGGTGGGAGTTCAAAAGTTCCGTGGTCCATTCTCGCAGGTGTTCCAGCTCTTCGTGGAGTTCCACGGCGTGGTCTAGACAGTCCTTGAAATAGGGCCGGCTTACTTCGGTGAGTAAGGGAGAGCGGCTCTTCGACCAGGCGGAGATTCCCTCTCGCATGTGCCGCACCACGCGTCGGAGCAACCCGGCTTCCCGGCGGATATAGCGAATTCGGGCAGTGCTCTGCTTGTCCCGATGGTTTTTCTCGATCTTGTCTTCCAGGGTGTCCAGCTCGTGAGCCCAGCTATCCACCAGGGGGAAGTAGGTGTCCACCAGGTTGTCCACGAGGGCGTAAGCGAGATAGTCTGCCCCGCGTTTTCGGATCTGGCCCTTGCCTTCCCGCAAGCGGTCGCGCACCGAGCCCAGGCAGTCGCCCGGCACCCCTTCCTGAAAGGTAAGCACGTGATCCTTACCCAGAAAAATTGCTAGTTGCTCAAGCTGGCGGGTTTCCGGGTCCAGCATGGCCAGGCTCAGGAAGAGATGGCCTTCGAACTCATCGGCCCGGGGCCGTTGACTGTAGACGATATCTTCCAGGGCCAGCCGGTGGATACCGAAGTGTTTTCCCACCTTTTCCATGGCTTCCACGTCTTTGAGACCCTCGAAGTTCAACCACAAAGTTCCGGGCCGGCGGCTCTCCAAAAGCTTTCCGAGGTCCTCGACCACCTTCTCCGTGAAGTGTTCCGCGTCGTAACGGATCGACGAGACCACGGTCTCGGTGGCACCCGGGGCCGCAACCAGGGTGCCCGGGGTGGAGCCGATCACCGGGCGGTGCTTTTTCTTTCGCTTTTTCCTGGCACTCATCTGCAGAACTTCGGATCAGCCCGACCATAAACCCCCTGTTTGCGGGCCTCGAGAAAGGACAATCGGAAGGTCATTTTTCTGCGGGCCGCCAAGTTTCCATCAATGAATGGAACCCCGCAGACCCTTTCCTGGAGCGACGTTTTGGGTCCGGAAAAGTCGGAGCCGTATTTCCTGGAGTTGTTGAAGTTCGTGGCCCAGCGCCGCCGCCGGGTGGAGGTCTATCCTCCGTCCTCTCAGGTGTTCGAGGCCATTCGGCTCTGCCCGTTGGAAGGCTTGAAGGTGGTGATCGTGGGGCAGGATCCGTACCACGGGCCCGGCCAGGCCCACGGTCTTTGCTTCTCGGTCAAACCCGGAGTGGAGCCACCCCCCTCGCTCCAAAACATCTACCTGGAGATGGAAAAGGACCTGGGTATCCCGGCGGTCTCGCACGGATTCTTGCAGAGCTGGGCCGAACAGGGGGTGCTACTGCTGAACAGTGTTTTGACCGTGGAGCGTTCCAAGCCCAAGTCGCACGCCGACAAGGGCTGGGAGCGGTTTACCGACAAGGCCATCGAGGCGGTCGACCGGCACTGCCGGGGAGTCGTGTTTATACTGTGGGGGAGCCCCGCCCAGAGAAAAGGCGCGCGCATAGATACCTCCCGGCATCTGGTGCTCAGGGCCCCCCACCCCTCTCCGTATTCCGCCGAGCGCGGCTTCTTCGGCTGTCGCCACTTTTCAAAGTGCAACGATTATTTATTGCGGACCGGTCGTGAACCGATCCAGTGGGCTCTACCCCGAACTCCATAGAGTTCAGCCGAAGCGCTCGATCAGCCCTTCCAGCTCGTCGCTCCTATCCGGCTCGGTGTAGCGCTTGAAGACTTGGACCACGGTGCCTTCTGGGCCGGTGGCAAGCCACATCTCGTCGGCTAGATTGAGCATCAGGGTGAAGCCCAACCCCAGGGAGATGGCGGTGGAGTAACCCGGGCGAAAGAGGGCTCGGGGGAGTTCGTTGGTGTGGATCCCACCGCCGTTGTCCATCACCGCTACCCACACCCCCTGCTGATCGTGCCCCATCTGCCAGCTACCCTGGCTCGCGTGTTTGACGGCATTGGTGGTGGCCTCTCCTACGATCAGTAGGAAGTCTTCCAACCGCTCCCCCTGTAGGCCGGCCTTCTGGGCAAAGTCGGATACCGATCCTCTCATCAAGGAGACGTCTTCCGGCCTCACCAGTAGTTCGGGTTTGGTGGCCACCGGGATTTCCCGAATCTCCTCTCGGTCTACCAGATGAAGCTTGCCCTGGGTGACCGCCAGAACTACATCTCGACAGAAGGTCTTCTTTTCGATTTCGGCTGCAATCACCTTACGGGTCAGGGCGTCCATCTGTTGTTCGGCATTGCGCCGGGCGGTGATGTCCCGCGAAACCCCCACCAGGCCGATGTGAGAGGGAACTTTGGTGGTGCTGTACCAGCGGGCTCCCCGGTGGGTGGAGTAGAGTTCGACCTTATCGACGACCGGGGTCTTGCCTTCGGTGACCTGGCGATCTTCCTCTTTGATGCGGAGGGCTTCCTCAGGTGGAAAGAAGTCCCAATCGCCGTACCCTTTGACCTCATCGGGGGTGTGGTAGCCCAGCAGGTCCGCCTTGGCTTGATTGACTCGGGTGTAGCGGTGGTTCCAGTCCTTGAAAAAAATGGCATCAGGGATATTTTCCATCAACTCTTCCAGCAGCAACCTCTCCTGCTGAAAGCTCTTGACCAGATCGTGGTGCTCGGCCGCCCGCTCCAGGGTCATGAGCAAGTCGCTGGGTTTCCAGGGCTTGGCGATGTAAGCGTAGATATGCCCTCGATTGACCGCCCTGGTCACCGACTCCAGATCCGCGTAACCGGTCAACAAGACTCTGGTGGCTAGAGAAAACTCGGCGGCCCGGACCAGAATTTCATCGCCCTCCAGGCCCGGCATGCGCTGGTCGGTGACCAGAACCGCAATGGGAAACTCACTCAAGATCTTGAGAGCTTCCTTCCCGTTGGTGGTGGTGTGAATTTGGAAATTGTCTTCCAAGAGATCGGTCAGGGTCTCGAGAATCTGGGGCTCGTCATCCACGATGAGAACGTGCCGCTGGTCTGAGAGTTGAGGTGTAGGACCGTTGTACTTTACCAGATTGTTCACGTGCATATCTTTATTTTACCCAAATTTTTCACCACCACGTGTTTGAAAAAAATCCCATGAATTGCCATTTTATTGAAGGATTTTCCATAATGGCGTCAGAACCGCGTCATACAAGGAGTTCATGCCTCTAGATCGAGGTTTGGGTTCCGCAGGATTTTGAGGACTCTACGACTTTTGCATCTCCGGTATCACGGACCGGGTTAGGTTAGGTCATCGACAAGTGTATCTGAAACGGCTGGAACTTTTCGGATTTAAGACATTTTCCAAAAGTACCACTATCGAGTTTCCCCATGGCTTCATGGCGGTAGTGGGACCAAACGGGAGCGGAAAGAGCAATCTTACCGATGCTATCCGTTTTTGTCTGGGGGAGTCCCAGGTCAAGGCTCTGCGAGCGACCAAGCTGGACGAACTGATCTTCGCCGGCACGCCGGACAAGCAGCCGGCTCCGTACTGTGAAGTGACGGTGGTCTTCGACAACACCGACGGCACTCTTCCCCTGGATCTCTCCGAGGTCGCTATTACCCGGCGTTTGACCCGGGACGGCGGTTCCAAATTCTCCCTCAACGGCACCACCTGCCGCCTCAAAGACATCCACGAGATGCTCATGGGCAGTGGAGTGGGACCCGGGAGCTTCTTCGTGCTGGGCGGCAAAGAGGTGGACCGCGTCCTCTCCAACGATCCCAAAGATCGGCGCATGATGCTGGAGGAGACCGCTTCGGTCAATCGTTATCGGTTCAGAAAGAAGGAGGCCGAACGAAAGCTCGACCAGACCGAGGACAACCTGATCCGCCTCAACGACATCCTCAAGGAGGTAGGCGAGCAACTCCAGGAGAGCAAGAAGCAGCTCCAGCGCTATGAGCGCTACCAGGCCAGCAAGGACGAACTGGCCAACCTGCAGCGCCGGGTGGCTCTGCACGAAGTCACCTCCTTACGCACCCAGGCCCACAACCTGAACCTCGAAGTCTCGCAGATTCAGGAGAAGATGAAGGACGCTCGGCAGGCAGAACTGGCCGCTCGAGAGGCCCTGGAGAGCATCTCCTCGGAGAAGGAAGCGGCCGACCGCGAGCGGGAGAAGATCTCGGCCCAACTGTCGGCCCTGCGGGAGCGCAGCGGGGCCAACGCGGCCAGCCGGGACAGCTTGCAGGCTCGCCGAAAGCAGCTCCAGGACTCCCTGACCAACGCCACCGAACTGGTGGACACAGGGGCCGACCGGGTTCAGGCCCAGGTCGATCAGATCGCCAAACTTTCAGCGCGTCGCTCGGAACTCGACGAAGAACTGACCCGGGCCCGTGGGCATCTGGAGATGATCTCCCAAGAACTGGAGCGGCTGCCCAAAGACGCCGGGGGTGAACCCGCCTCGGAGTTGCGCCTCCAGCGAGATAGCTACCTGAAGCGCCGCCAGTTTTTGAAGGAAGAGGGCGCGCGGGACCAGGCCGAAGAGGCGGCCGACTCCGACCGCAAGGAAGAGCTCGAGTTCCGGCGGCTGGAGCTACAGGAGCAGAAGGAATCTCCCCAGGGAGAGACCGTGGAGTTTTTCGATCTGCAGTCGATCGAGAGCGAACACGCCGAGCTTCAGGAGCAGATTCAGAAGCTCAAGTCCCGACGAGACAAGTTTCAGGAAGACCTGGTGGAGCAGATCGCCAACGGGCGTGAACTGGAAAACCACCGCCGCCCCCTGGTCGCTCGCATCGCCGAATACGAAGCCCTGGCGGTGGACCGCAGCAGCCTGCCCCCGGCGGTGCGCACGGTGCTGGATTGGCGAAACCCCGGAGTGCAGGGTCTCTTGGGCGAGCTGATCAAGGTGCCCGCCGGACTGGAGACGGCCTTTGAAGCCGCTCTGGGCGGCAGCGTGAACAATATCGTCACCCGGGATAAACGAACCGCTTCAGAACTCATCGATCGCTTGAAGAGAGAGCGGGCCGGGCGCTGCACCTTCTGGCCCCTGGATCTCAACCGCAGCGGCGGCCGTCGCCCCGATATCCCCGATCGCCGGGGGGTGGTGGGCTGGGCCCTGGAGCTTTTGGGCTACCCGGCCGAGATCGAGCAGATTCTGCAGCAGTTGCTGGGCCGGACCGTGATCATGGAAGACATGCCCACCGCCCTGGCCCTCTACGACCGATGCCACGGCTCCCGTCCCCACCTGGTGACTCGGGGTGGTGAGTATCTGAACCCCTCCGGTGCGCTCACCGGTGGAGCCCGTCGCGACAACCGTTCCGGGGTGTTGGCGGCGCGTTCAAAGCTCAACCAGGCTCGCCAGGATCTGGCCGCCCTGGAGCAGGCCTCCATCCGCATCGTGCAGCGCATCGAAAAACTGCAGAACGGGCTGGAGGAGGCCGAAGCGGCCCTGCGCAAGCGCCAGGAACGCATCCAGGAGCTGGCCGCAGCCCTCACCCAGGGACGGGCTCAGGACCAGGAGCGAAGCCGGCAGTTGGAGCGCCTGACCTCCGAACTGGGTCGCCTGGAAACCGAGCTGCAAAAGATCGAGGATCGGGCCCTGGTTCGCGGCGAGCGTCGCGAGTCTCGCCGCCTGGAGGTCGAAGCCATCGCTTCAGAGCTGGCCCGATTGGAAGAGGAGCTGGCCGGGTTTGCCCAGCAAGAGTCTGCGCTTTCTCTAAAGCGGGAGGCCATGAGAGGCGAGCGCCTGCAGGCCGAGATGCGAGTGGAAAGAGCCCAGGACCGCCTCCAGGATCTGGAGCGGGAGCGTGCCCGCGAGGAAGAGCGGTTAAACGATCTGCGGGGAGATCGGGCTCGTTCCGAGCAAGACCTGGCGCGCTGCCGCGAAGGCTTATCCGCCCTGGACGACGAGGAGACCAGGCTGCAGCAAGAGTCTGAAGAACTGCTCAAGCGAGTGGAGTTGAAAACCGAGGAGCTGCGCAAGGTACGCCAGTCCCACCAGGCCATCGACGAAAAAGCCGAGCGGCTCAACTCCGACTTCTCCCGGGCCGCCGGCGGCCTGCAGAAGCTCAACGCCGAGCTGCATCGCATCGAACTGGAACGCACCAAAGTGACCACCCAGTATGAAGACGCCATCCAGCGCCTGAGCGACGGCCAAACCGAGCCTGAGGAACTCCTGAAGGTTGCCGAACAGACCGAACCGCTCTCGGCTGAGGAGATGATCGGCGCCCGGACCCGGATCGGACACCTGAAGCACTTCCTGGATAACTTCGGTGGGGTAAACCTGGGGGCCCGGGAGGATTTCGAGCGGCTGAACGAGCGCTACTCGGGGCTGGAAGCTCAGATCAACGACCTGATCGAGGGCAAGACCAGTCTGGTGAAGATCATGCGGGAGCTGGACGAGGCCACCAGCCACCTCTTCAAAGAGACCTTCCACAAGGTGAACGACACCTTCGCCCGTCTCTTCACCGATCTCTTTGGTGGTGGTACCGCCAAGCTCGAATTGTGCGACCCCGAGGATCCCCTGGAGTCGGGGGTCGACATCGTGGCTTGTCCACCCGGCAAGAAACAGCAAAACATGATGCTCATGTCTTCCGGCGAGAGAGCCCTCTCGGCGATCGCGTTCTTGATGTCGCTTCTGGCCTGTAAACCGAGCCCCATCGTAATACTGGATGAGTTGGACGCCCCCCTGGACGAGCGCAACGTGGAAAAAGTGGCCACCCGACTGCTGGAGTTTTCCACCAGTTCGCAGTTTTTGGTGGTGACCCACAACCGCAAGACCATGGAGTTTGCCGACCTGCTGTACGGGGTGACCATGACCGATCCGGGAGTCTCCCGGGTGCTCAACGTGAAGCTCACTGAGGTCGAAGAGAAGCTGGGAGCACTAGGATAGATGAAACTTCTGGAGACCCTCAAATCGGGCTTCACCCTGATGGTGAGCCTGCCCAAAAACGATCCAGCGCTGGCCGAGGCGGCGGTCAAGGCCGGTGCGCGTTGCTTGAAAGTTCACGTGAACTGTCACCACTACGCCTCGGACACCCACTTTCACAGTTGGAGCAAAGAAAAGGCGGTCATCAAAGAGATCCTGGCCACCATCGGGGAGGTGCCCCTGGGCATCGTGACGGGGGAGACCGAGCAACCGTCTCGGCAAGACCTTGAAGAGATCTGTGAGAGCGGGATCGACTTCTGGGATCTGTTCTGTCGCTTCACTCCGCCGGAGTATCTGGAACTGCCGAAGCTGGGCCGCATGGTGGCTATCGACTCGAGTTGGGAGCCCTGGCTGGTGGAGTCGCTCCACGCCCTGGGGGTCAATGTGATCGAAAGCTCCATCATCCCTCGCGACCTCTACCGTTCCCCCTTAAATCTCGAAGACGTGGCTCGCTACCGGCGGCTGGCGCAGTCTTCATCGATGCCGATCCTGATCCCCACCCAGAAAGACATCAGGCCTCACCAGGTGGGTGCACTGAAAAAAGCCGGAGCAGCCGGAATCACCATCGGGGCGGTGGTCACCGGCCTGGAGGTGGGTAGCCTGCAAGACGCCACTTCCGCCTTCGCCGAGGCCATCGAAGAACTCTAATCCTTCAATTCCACCTCGGTATCACTGACAAAGCGACTGGGGTGGTCGATCACCACCGGTTGAGACTCTTGGAGTCCGTCTTTGATCTCGATCTTTTCTGCATCCGACGCTCCGGTGGTCACCGGTACTCGGCGGACCCGATTCCCCTCCAGCACCACCACGAAATTCTGCTCGCCTTCTCGAAAGACCGCCTGATGGGGCACCGTCAGGGCATTTTCGGCCAGCAAGCGGCTCCCTTCCACGTCGGCCTCCAGACCGGGGCGGATCCCTTTGATCTCTTCGTCGAAGACCACCTTGATGCCCAAAAAGCGGGCGTTTCCGATCACGTCTCGAGGGGTCCGGAGGGCCGCGCCCACACTCTCGATCTTGCCGGGAAAGCGCTGGCCGTCGAGGGAGGGGAGATGGACCTGAACCGGCTGTCCGACTTCCACGTAGGTGGAGTCTTGCTCGGAAACATCGGCTTCCACCCAGACGTTTTTGTCGTCCACCAGCACCACCAGGTTGCCCCCGCCGAGCAGCTCGTCGACTTCGGCCGTGAGCTCCAGAACACGCCCGTCGATGGGGGCCCGAATGGTGCTGCGGGCGAGTCTCTTGCGCTGCCGCTCCACCTCGGCCTCTTTCCTCAACAGCTCCAGAATGTTGGTATCCAACTGCTTCTGCATCAGGGAGAGTTCGATTTCGTTGGCGGTGCCGTCGGGGAGAGCGGCTCGGGAGGCGGATAGTTCGGCCTTCGCTCGTTCTCGGGCTTCTCTGGTGAGACCGTTCTTGAGGTCCTCAAGCTCCTTGATGGCTCGGGTCCGGCGGGCCAGAGCGATCTCTTCTTCCATCTGGGCTCGCTCTACCTGGGCCTGGGAGGCGATGTCCTCTTCGAAAAGCTCCTGCATCCGTTCGTGTTCGCGCCGGGCCTGACGCAAGGAAGCTTCGGTTTCATCCACGGTGGCCTCGGCGACTTGCACCTTTTGCTCGGAAACCTCGGCGATCTTCTCCTGGTATTGGGCCCTGGCCAGCTCGCCCTGGGCCTGGCGGGTCCGGGTGTTCAGGGCCATCTGCGCCCGCTTCAGCTCCAGTTGGGTGGCTAGCTCATCCCGGTTGCTCCGCATGATGTTGAGGTCGCGAAGCAAGAACTCTAGCTCTTCTTGTCCTCCCTGGTCCTCAATCACGGCCAGGGCCTGTCCCTTCTTCACCAACTGGTCCTTTTCGATCAGAAGCTCACGCAGGTATCCGTGATTCTGGATGGGAACAGCCACCTCCCTGGCCTCCGTGGTGCCGGTCGCCAAGAAATCCACCTTGATGTCGGCCCGAACCGGGCTCGCCACCCTGACGGTGGGCAGCTTTTGACCGCACCCGGTGTTGACCAGGAGCGATATCAATATGACCAAGAAATATCGATTGTTCACTTCAAGCTCCTTGTTTGCTCGGGCTCGAGTAGTTCCTCTCGTTGTGTCCTTAGACTGGAGGGAGCCTTTCCGGTTTCCCAAACAGCTGTTGGTGAAGCGGTTTATGCTAATGGCGCTGGTGTTGTGGCTCGCCTTGAGCAGCCAGTTTTCCCTGGCCCAAGAACAGCCGATACGACTGAATCTGCAGGAGGCGGTCGACATCGCCCTAGCCCAAAATCCGCAGATCAAGCAGCTCTTTTCCCAGCTCGAGATTGCCGAGGAGAGGATCCAGGTCGTTTCCGCCCCGGCTCGCTGGGTGGTCAACGCCTCGGGCGGAGTCGCTCGGGTGCAACCAGCCCAGACTCCGGCCGTACGGGTCAACCTTGACGGCATCGAGGGGGAGTTTCAGAACAACCCCAATTTTGCCTACAACGTGCTGGAAGCCCAGATCAATATCAATAAAATGTTGTTTGACGGCGGGCAGGTTCGCAATCAGATCGCCGCCGCCCGGCTCAGTTCCGAGAGTGCTCACCTGGGGGCCATCAACACCTGGAGACAATTTTATCATCAAATTGAGAATGCTTACATCGCCGTCTTGCGGACCGAGGAGCAGGTGGTCAATGCCCAGACTTCGTTGGAACTGGCTCAGTCCAATCTGATCACCGCCCAGAAGCAGTTTGAGGCCGGCCAGGTGCCCCGGGGAGACGTGGTGTTTGCCCAGGTGCCGGTGGCCCAGGCTCAGCTCGAGGTGGAGAGGAGTCTATTCGCCGGGCAGTCCGCCAGGGAAGGGCTCCTGCTGCTGCTAGGACTACCCCAATCCACACCCCTTGAGGTGGAAAAAGTTACTCCACCAGAAGACGTTGCTCTCACCCAGGAGGTCGCCCTGGAGCGCGCCCTGGCCCAGCGAGCCGACCTGAAATCAACCCTGACCGAAGCCGAGGCAGCGGCCAAGACCCTCACCGCGGTCAGTCGGGGCACCCGGCCTAGACTCGGACTGGCCGGCACGGTCTTTCCGCTGGGCTTCGATGGAAGCCAGCTCTCCCGAGGTGGGTATCGGGTGGGCCTGGTGCTGCAATGGCCCATCTTGAACGGAAACATCGTGGACCACGAGACCAAGATCGCGGCCGCTCAACTGGAGATCAAACTGGCCGCCATAGAGCAGAAACGCCAGCAGATCGAAAGAGAGGTTCGGGAAGCTTATCGGGCCTTCGAGCTGTCGCAAAAGGCTAAGGAGTCGACCGAGGTCCAATTGACTGCCGCCAGTGAATCTTTGCGCATCGCCCAGGGGCAGTACAAGGCCGGTCTGGCAAACTTTCAGGTGGTCAACGAGCAACAGCGAGAACTGGTGCGGTCCCAGGGGGCCTACACCGAATCCGTCTACTCCTACATGCTGGCGCTGGCCGCTCTGGAGCAAAGCATGGGAGAGGGAGTGGAAAATGAGGAGTCGTTTGCGGTGGGAGCAGAGCGCCCTACGGCGCCTCCGGCCTCTTCAGAAAGCGCTCCAGAACAAACGGAGCGTAGCGAGAAAGATAGTACGCCATCCAGCCGTCAAGAGTCGGAATGATGAGTTTCTTTCCCCGGGGCAGCGCTTTGAGTAGCTTGCTCGCCACCAGGTCGGCTGAAACCGTAGTCACGCTCTCTTCCAGAGCCAGAACCTCCGGAGGCTTGCTGAGGTTTTCGGTGGCCAGACCCGGGGTGTCGGTGTTGGGCGGGCAGAGCACGCAGACCGTGACCCCGAACGGCTTGACCTCCCGGCGCAGAGCCTCGGAGAACCCGATCACCGCGTACTTGCTGGCGCAGTAGCCGGCATATCCGAACAGCCCCATGAGGCCTCCCAGGGAGGCCGTGTTGGCGATGATCCCGTGGCCCTGCTCTAGCATGGGCTGCAGGACCGCCTTGCAGACGTGGTAGGTACCAAAATAGTTGACCTCCATCATCTGGCGGATGTCTTCATCCTCCTGGAGGCTCAGATAACCCGGCCGGGCCAAACCCGCACAGTTGATCACGATATCGAAAACCCCGTTTCGTTCCATCTCCTGTCCCAGAATCTCCAGGGTGCGGCTGCGATCGACCACGTCCAACGGAATTCCCCGGGCTTCTGCCAGTGATCGGCAGACCTCGGCCAGGCGAGCTTCGTTTCGGGCCACCAGACAGAGCCGGGCCCCCAGCCGCTCCAGTTGGCGCGCCACGGCCAGGCCGATCCCCTGGGTGCCCCCCACCACCAGCACCAGCTTCCCCCGGTAGAAGCTGCTCACCAATCGATCTCTTGGGCCGGGATCGGGTTGTGGTTGCGCTCATCGGAGCGGACCCGGCCGTCGCCCAGGGTGATGACCCGGGTGGCGGCCTGGGTGATGGCTTTGTTGTGAGTGACCAGGATCACGCACCGACCCTGCTTGTGGATCTCCTGAAAAAGCCCCAGGATGCGCTGGCCGGTGGCCACGTCCAGATTTCCGGTGGGTTCGTCTCCCAGCAGGATGGGCGGCTCCTTGACCAGAGCCCTGGCGATCGCCACGCGCTGTTGCTCTCCGCCGGAAAGCTCGTGAGGGAAGTGATGCTGCCTGCCCTCCAGACCCACCGAGTCCAGGGCCCTGGCGGCGTCTCCCCCGGTGCCCGTCAGTTCGGAGACAAACTGGATGTTTTCCAGGGCCGTGAGGTTAGGGATCAGATTGAAGAACTGGAACACCACTCCCACCATCTGCCTCCGATAGTTCACCAACTGCTTTCGAGAGAGGCTGGAGACCTCCAAATCTCCCACCTGCAGCGCTCCTGCCGTGGGGCTGTCCATGCCCGCCAGAAGGTTCATCATGGTGGTCTTTCCCGACCCTGAAGGCCCGAGAATCATCACGAACTCGTCCGACCCGATGGTCAGATCCAGGGGGTGGAGCGCGTGCACCTGGCGATCGCCCAACTGGTAGACCCGCTCGGTCTTTTGAAACTGGACCAATGCCTTTTCAGAAGATGCCATAAGGTGGTCTTTCGTTCTGACTGAAAATGGGCCGTCCTTTCGTCGCGAGGAACCGCCGACCTGACTGCGAAGCGTAGGCCATGGGAAAAGTGGACACTCCACACGATACGATAACCGAGTTCGCTCCGGAGAAGTATGAATTAGAGAGCCTTCCGGAGGTTCGACGTTTTCAAGAGAGGTTGGAAAAAGCCCAGTGCGCGGGCATTCAGCAGCCTTACTTTCGTTTGCGGGAGACCGGTCCAGACCGCATCAACCTCAATAATTACAACTACCTGGGCCTGAACGGCCACCCCGAGGTCAATCAAGCAGCCATCGAAGCGATCCAACAGTACGGGACCTCCGTGTCGGCCTCCCGGTTGGTGGGCGGCGAGGTCTCACTTCACCGCCAATTGGAGCAAGAGCTTGCTAGTTTTCTGGGTACCGAAGACGCCCTGGCTCTGGTCTCGGGCCACGCCACCAACGTGACCCTCATCAGTTTTCTGATGGGTCCGGCCGATCTGGTGGTGCACGACGCCTGCGCCCACGACAGCGCCATCCGCGGCGCGCTGGCCAGCCGTGCACGCAGGGTTCAGTTTCCCCACAACGATCTGGTGGCGCTGGAAGATCTCCTGATCCGGGAGCGCCCCAAGTTTCGACGGACCCTGGTGCTGGTGGAGGGTCTCTACAGCATGGACGGAGACTATCCCGACCTCCCGGGTCTGATCGCCCTGCAGAAGAAGTATCATTTCATTCTCATGGTCGATGAAGCTCATTCTCTGGGAGTGCTCGGAGAGACTGGTCGAGGTATAGCCGAGCTTCAGTCGGTGGACCGACGGCAGGGAGACATCATCTGGATGGGCACCCTCTCGAAGTCATTGGCCAGTTGCGGTGGCTACCTGGCGGGCAGTGCTCAATTCATCAACTTTTTGAAGCACAGTCTGCCCGGTTTCGTCTACAGCGTGGGGCTCACGCCGCCCAACACCGCTTCGGCACTGACGGCTCTGAAGATCCTTAATCGCGAACCCGAGAGGGTAGAGAAGCTGCGCAAGGTCTCCAATCACTTCGGAAATCTCCTCAAAGAGGCCGGTCTGGATACCGGCAGCTGTGCCGGAATCGCCGTCTTCCCGGTCTTCCTCGACGATCCCCACGAGACCATGAGGGTGAACGAGCAGCTCCACCTGGCAGGTGTTGAAGGCTCCGGGATTGTGTATCCCGCGGTGCCCAAGAGCCAGTCGCGGCTGCGGTTTTTCCTCAGCAACCGGCATTCTGAAGAGCGGCTCGAACGCGCCGTGGAGATATTGAAGCAGATCCTTCGAAACTAGTGCACTAGAAAGTCATGCTGAGTTCGCTTCGCCGGAAAGTACAACCCATCGGTCGATTGGTCGCCCGGCCCTTCGTGCTGGCGGGGATCAGCCCCAACGCCATCACCCTCGCCGCCGTACCCCTCTCCACCCTGGCCGGTTTGGCCCTGGCAAAGGGGTACTTCTTTCCGGCTTTGGCCCTGGCGGTCCCTGCCGTTTTACTGGATTTTCTAGACGGCGCGGTGGCTCGAGCCTCGGGGCAGGTGAGCGACTACGGAAACCATCTCGAAGCGGTGGTGGATCGATACGTGGAGGCCGCCCTGCTGGCCGGGCTGAGCGCCCACTTCCCGGTCCTGGCTACCGCCGCCCTGGGGTTTTCTATGCTGGTGAGCTACATCAAGGCCCGGGTGGGCCTGGTCATCGCCAGCGACAACAGCGACTGGCCGGGGGTGGGAGGTCGGGCCGACCGCATGCTCTTACTCCTTCTGGTGCTGCTGTTTCTGGCCTACGGTTATCAAACCGCCGGCCTTTTCTCGCTCGGGCTCCTCACGGCCGTGGCAGCAGTCGGCTCTTTTCAGAGGCTGCGCCACTCCAAGCTCTTGATCGAAGAGGCCGCCACCGGTGGAGAGTAGCACCCGCCCCGTCCGAGCCGACTGGTCGGTCGACGGGCTGGTGGTGGGCTACCTGACCCTGACCGCTCTACTGAGTTTTTTGGTACCTGAGCGCGGGCTGCTCCCGTGGGTGCACTTCGGGACCATCGGGGTGATCCTAGCCATCCGACGATGGGGCTCACCGCTGCTTTGCAAACTGTACTCGGTGCCCCTGGTGCCCTGTCTTTATTTGGAACTGGATGTGCTGAGCCGCCTGGCGGGAGGGCAAACCTACGATCAAAACGTGCTGAGGTGGGAAATCGCTCTCTTCGGAGACCCCATCCCGGCGGTCTGGTTTAGCGAGGCTCTTCCTCATCTGCTGGTCTCAGAACTGTTGCACCTCTGCTACCTGAGCTATTATCCGCTGTTACTCTTTTTGGCCTGGCGCATGTACCGCACTCAGAATCCTCACCTGGCGACCTATCTCTTTTGCTCCCACGCCGCCACCTTCACCATATACCTGATCCAGATCTGGTTTCCGGTGTACGGCCCCCGCCCCTTGCTGCCCCCGCTGGACGAGAGCTTGCAGGGGCCCATGTGGTGGCTTTGCCATTTCTTGTGCGGCCAGGGTGCATCGGGAGCGGCAGCCTTTCCGTCGGGCCACGTGACCTTCGCGTGCGCTGCCGCAGTGGCGGCCTGGCGCTGGGACCCCAGGGCCTATCGGTGGCTCTTGCCGGTCTGCTGCGGGATGGCCCTCTCTACGATATACGGCCGTTTTCACTACGGAGTCGATGTGCTCGTGGGAGCCGCTATAGGTTGGTTTTTTGTTGAATTTGGCCCCGGTTTTAGAGGGGATACGACCGAAAAAGCTAACTTGGCAGGTCCTGGGGTCACGATCGATTCCGATTGAGAAAGTTTGGTAGTTTAGGTGTGAAAATCCGAATAGCGATAGCCGGCGTCGGCAACTGCGCCAGTTCCCTCTTACAGGGAATTCATTTCTATAGAGAAGGGCGCGAGGTCCCCGAAGGGGTCATGCATTCCAAGATCGGTGAGTGGGCGCCCGGTGATATCGAAGTCGTCACTGCTTTTGATGTGGACAAGCGAAAGGTGGGCACCTCCGTCAATCAGGCGGTCTTCAGTCTGCCGAACTGCGCCAAAATCTTTCACCCGGATTTAAACGGAGACAGCCCGACGGTAAAGATGGGGCCCATCCTGGACGGTTGCGCTGCTCACCTGAAGGAGTACCCGGAGGAGCAACGGATCGTACTGGCTGAATTACCCCCGGTGGATGTGGCCGCCGAACTCCTGGCCTCCAAGGCCGAAGTACTGGTCTGCTATCTTCCGGTGGGGGCAGAGGCGGCGGTGCGGCACTACGCCCAGGCGTGCCTTGACGCCGGGGTGGCCATGGTAAACTGTGTGCCGGTCTTCATTGCGTCCAACCCGGAGTGGGCGGAAAAGTTTAGCTCCGCAGGTGTGCCGATCGTGGGAGACGACGTCAAGAGCCAGTTGGGAGCCACCATCTTGCATCGAGCCCTGGCCCGGCTCTTTTCCGATCGGGGAGTCAGCATCGACCGAACTTATCAACTGAACACCGGCGGCAATACCGACTTCCTGAACATGTTAGCTCGAGAACGCTTGCATTCCAAGAAGATTTCCAAGACCCAGGCCGTGCAGGCCCAGCTCGACACTCCCCTTCCCAAAGACCAGATCCACGTGGGACCGTCGGACTACGTACCCTGGCAAAAAGACAACAAGGTGGCCTTCATCCGGCTCGAAGGAGCGGGGTTTGGAGGGGTTCCGCTGGAGCTGGAGTGCCGTCTCTCGGTGCAGGACTCTCCCAACTCTGGGGGCGTGGTGATCGACGCCATCCGTTGCGCCAAGCTGGCCCTGGAGCGCAAATTGAGCGGACCTTTGATCCCCACCAGCGCCTACTACATGAAAAGCCCGCCCCAGCAGATCCCGGATCACGAAGCGCGCAAACAAAACTTTGAATTCATAAACCATCGCGGACCGGTACCCGCCGTCTAAAACCCTTCCATGTCTTTCGGCTATGTGAAGCTCGTGCTGAAGAAGATCCTTCGCGATCTTCGCAAAGGGTGGATCTCTTTTGGGGCGTGTTTATCCATGCTGGTCCTTTCCGTGGCTCTGTACCTGGCCTTTTTCTCGGCCTCCCACAGCCTGGAGCGCTCCACCGAGCGGACTTACGATCTGTTAAACTTTCTGGATTTCACCCTGCCGGTCAATAAGATCTCTCCCACCGAGATGGCCCGCTTGCGGAGCATCCCGGGGGTGCGGGCCGTCATGGGGCGCACCACCAGAAGCATCCGCATTTTGCTGGATCCCGTGACCGTGGCGGCCAGTCGTTCCCGAGCAGTGGATGGGCACCTCATCGGCCTGCCCCACGACCACCGCCCCGAGATCAACGATGTTTATGTACTGGAAGGTCGGTACCTCAACGAACCTCGGGGAGAAGCACTGCTGGAAGCCCGATTTGCCCGCCATCATGGCTACAAGATAGGCGACACCCTGCGGGTGGAGTACGACATGGGAGCCTCCCGGCGGTTTCGAATCGTGGGGCTTGTCTCGAGTCCGGAGTACATCTGGCTGGCCAACAACCGCTTCGACCCCCGTCCCATGGACAAGCGCTACGGAGTCGTCTTCGTGGCCGAGCAGGATGCCCAATCGGCAGTGGGGGGCGCCCACATCAATGAAGTTCACGTGTTGGTGGACGACCCGGACTTGGTGGAGGCCATCATAAAAGAGGCTGAAGCCCGCATGGGTCCGGCCCTGGCCGAACCGGCCATCAGCCGACTCGAGCAGCCTTCCCACGCCCTGCTGCTTCGAGATCGCCAGGCTTTCAAAGGGCTGGCCTACTTCTTCCCGGCCATCTTTCTTTCTCTCAGTTCCATCACGCTTTTCACCACCCTCTGGCAGTTGGTCTCCAGACAGCGGCGCGAGATCGGGATCTTGATGTCTCAGGGCTGCTCCAGCTTGCAGTTGGTAGGCCAGTACCTGCTACTGGGGCTGGTCATCGGTGTTCTGGGAGCGATCGGCGGGGTGGTTTTGGGGGTGCCGCTCGGTCGGACCAGCACTAGCTTCTACACCCAGATTTTAGGTCTGCCGTTTGTGGAGGTTCAGACTCCGGTTTCCGGTTTGATCGGGATCGTAGGTCTGGCCGTTTTTCTCTCTCTTTTCGCCTCCTGGATCGCGACCCGGCGGATCCTGAAGCTCGACCCCATTCGGGCCATCCGGATGGAGTTTCAAGAAGGCTGGGCACCCCGCACCGAGACGGTCTTCGACTCGCTCTTGCCCACGCGCATGCGGTTTGCCTTAAGAAATCTGGCCCGAAACCCCGGGCGGGGCCTGTTGTCGGTCATGGGCATCGCGGTCTCGGTGGCCCAGATCGTGATGACTCTCTCCATCTTCGACAGCCAGTCCCGGACTCTCAACTACTACTTCGACCGGGTGCACCGTTACGACTTTGAAGTGGGGATGAACGTGGCGTCCATGGCCATGGTGCCCCACGTGTACAATTGGCCGGAGGTAGAAAAGGTGGAGTACGCCCTGCGCCATTCGGCCACCATCAGCCTGGACGACCGCAGGCTCAACACCAACATCTGGGGAGTGGCCCGGGACAGCGAACTCTTGAAGCTCTACACCCGGGATCGAGAACCGGTAGCCATGTCTCACGAGCCTCTGCTCTTTCTGGGGCCGGTGCAGATGGCACGGCTGGGGGCTCGACCCGGCGATCGAGTGGAACTGTGGCTACACCGGATCCACCCGAACGCTCCCAAGTTTAGCTTCTCCATCGCCTCCACGCTTCACGAGCCTCTGGCCAATCCGCCCAAGCTGGACCTGGCTCAACTGCAGCGGGTAGCCAAATATTCGTTGTGGTCTCCGCCGGATGCCGTCAACGTGCTCTTGATCAAGGCTAAGCCGGGCCAGGTTGATGCCCTGCGGCAGAAACTGGAGCAGGAGAAGGCTTTCCACGGGATCTCAAGCCCTCTGCAGATGCGAAACGAGGTGGAAGACCTGCTCCGCATGTTCAACGCCTACAAAGCGCTGCTTCTGGCCTTCACCTCCATCTTCGCGCTGGTGGTGTTGCTGGGCACCACCACCATGAACGTGATGGAGCGGCGCCGGGAGTTTGCCACCCTCTCCTGTCTCGGGGTGAGTGACGCCCAACTGGCGGGTCTTTTGATCACCGAGACCCTGGTCCTGTGGTTTCTAGGTCTGCTCGCCGGCATCCCCGCCGGGCTGGCCCTGGGCCAGGTCATGATGAACAGCTTCCAAAGCCAACTGCTGCAGTTGGATCTGGCTCTGGGCGCCTCCACCGTCCTCACCACGGCCGGGATTAGCCTGCTCATTTGCTTTGTGGCCGTGGGCAACGGACTGACCCGGCTGCGGGCGCTTCCCCTCACCGCGGCGACCCAGGACGCCTCGTGACGTTTGCAGGCCGCGGGGCGGGGGTAGACAAAGAGCCATCAAAGGAGATTGACCAATGCTAGACGCCACCCTGGCTGAAAAGCTTAAAATCGCCCTGGAGCGCCTGGACTACCACGACTTCGGGCCCATCACCGACGAGCTGCGCATCGACGAACTCGGCATCGATTCCGTAGCCCTTTCCGAGCTCCTGGCGTTGTTGGAAGAAGACTACGACATCGATATCGACAGCGAAGAGCTCTTCTCGGTGGAGACCTTCGGAGAGCTCGAAGCCCTGCTGAAAGCTAGGGAGTGAGAGTCGATATGCTCCTGCCGCAGCTCTTGGAGAGACTGGAGGGCAGCACCCCGTATCCTTCGGCCCAGGGTCGGGGTGTGGTGATCTGCTTCGGTGGTCACCTCATGACGGCAAACGCTTATATCTGCCTGCGGCGCCTCCGAGAGGTGTCGTCTCTGCCGGTGGAGCTCTTCCACTCGGGAGAAGAGATCCCGGAGTTCGTGAGAACAGCCTGGAGCAGGGAGTTTTCCGGCATCCGGTTCGTGGACGTTTCCCGCCTCGATCCGGCCCTCTATCCGGGGGCCATGACGGAGGCTTCCTTTCGAGGCTGGCCCATCAAGCCGTACGCCATTTACCTCTCTTCGTTTCGAGAAGTCTTGTTGCTGGACTGCGACAACTTTCCGCTGCAGGACCCGGAACCGCTCTTCTCCGCTCCTAGTTACCAGGAAAAGGGGGTTCTGCTGTGGCCGGATATGCTTTCAGCCCGCTACAACCATGGCTCTCTTCTAGACGATCTGGGCCTGCCCCGGGAGCTCAATCAGGCCGGACCGGAGATGGAGGCTGGGCAGATCCTCATGGATAAAGAGCGGTGCTGGAAAGCCCTGACCGCTGCCTGCCTGCTGAACTCCGACGACTTTCGCTCCCAGGTCTACCCCCGCACCCTGGGCGACAAAGACCTCTATCGGCTCTGCTGCGAGCTAACCTCTACGCCGTACCATCTGCTGGAGCACCCGGTGGCCGAAGTGGGTACCGGCTACCTCACCCGCCGGGTACCCGGGACCTCCCACTCTTTTCATCTGCCCCACCACAGCGGCCCTTTTAAGAGGATCGGACTGTTGCAGTTTGCACCCGACGGTAGCCCCTTGTTTTTTCACCGCACCACCCGGCCCTGGAACCCCTACCTCTCGATCCCGGTGGCCGACCACATCAAGCTGTTTGGAAAGGCCCCCGTCTCCTATCCGGAACTGGCCGAACTGGAGCGGCAGGGATTGGAATGGTTGAAAGAGTTTAAGTCCCGCTACGACGGTGCCTTCCCTTTTGATTTTTCGCGCTGGAGGGCCGCTCGCTTGACCGAACTGGGAGTGCTCCTGCTGGATCTTCTTGCCTTCTTGCGCGAAGTTGTCAGAGGTTAGCCAGAGCGCGAATTCGGGCTCCAAACGCTTCGGGTGAAAAAAACTCCTCAGCACGTTTTCTGCCGGCCTGAGCCAGAGCCAGCCTTCGGGGGGCATCGTTCATCAACTCGATCAACTGTCGGGCTGCCTGGTCATGGTGATCGGACAAGATGATCCCGGTGATCCCGTCTTCGATAGCCTCCACCACCCCGCCGTGACGGCTGCCCACAGTGGCCAGACCCGAGCGCCCGGCCTCCACAAACACCAGGCCGAAGCCCTCCACCCCCCGGGCCACCCATTTGGAAAGCATGATAAAGAGGTCGGCGTGGTGATAAAAGGCCCCCAGACGCTCGGCAGGCACATTTCCCCAGAAGACCACGCGACCCCTCAAGCCGAGCTGCTCGCAGCGCTTTTCCAAAGACACCCTCAACGGGCCGTCGCCCACCACGTGGTAGTTCCAGTCGGACACTCCTAGAGAGTCCAGGGTGGCCAGCAGGTTCAAGACTCGAGCGTGGTCCTTTCGATCCACCAACCGGGCCACGGTCAGGAAATGGAAGGGGCCATCCGGATAAGGGCTCTGGGAATGCTCCTCGGGGTGAAACACCCGGCGGCGGTCGAAGGAAGGGTAAACCGTCTCGACCACTGGTCCGGGGCAGACTTGGCGCGTCTGGTCTCGGGTGGAGTTGGAGTTGGTGCCCACCAGACCGGCCCGGCGCATGGCCCGTTTTTGCAGCCACAGCTTGCCGGTCGTCCAGTCTCGAAAGCGCCCCTCGGATCTCACCTCCAACCCGTGGGCGTAGACCAGAGCCGGCACCTCCGGCACAAACCCAAAGGCGTAGGCCCGGGCAGAGGCGTCCATGAAGAGCACTCTTTGAAAGTCGTGGGTGGTCAGGAGCCGGCGAAGCTCCAGGGCATTCAGGACTTCCAGAAAAGCCCGGGGAAGGTAGCCTGAGGGCCTGCGATAGGTGGCATGAAGAATCACTCCTGCAGGAGCTTGCGTGCCCGGAGGGGCCCACAGATGAAACTCCTCCTCACCCTTTTTCAGCTCTTCTAGAAGAACCTCCGCCAAGGTAGAGATCCCACCGATGATGGGGGGAAACTCGGTGATGGTAAAAAGGATACGGGGCCTGGTCACGGCGGAGGTTTATTCACCTCGCTCGATACTCCTACAAAAGCACGGCGGATAGAATGAGAAGCGCCAGCACGAGCAGGGTGTTCCAGGATAGAAAGCGGGCCAGGAAGTTGTCCAGCCCCAGGGTGCAGACCACTCGGTGTAAACGGGCTCGCCGGTGGTACAGCCGGCGCTCTTCTGCGGTAGGGGTTCTGGTCGATGCAAAAGGAGCCCCTTCGAGGATTCGAGACATAGACTCTTCGTTTTTTCCCGGGACGTGCAAGATGCACGGACTGGTACCGGTGAGATTATTCCTGAGTCGACCTTCTACCCAGGTGTAGTCGTGTGCTTCCATGCCCACGCGCCCCCCGTTGCAGGCGGCCAACTCCTGCCTGTGGTCCAGGGCCAGGGCCTCCGGGTGGTGGCGATAGTAGCGGGAGAGAGCGGTCTGGTCACTGTCGATGTCGGGCGTGATGGTGGCCTCTTCGCACAGGCCGGCCAGACGTCCGGCCGTGGCTGCCAGAGTCCCCGAATTCAAAAACCGGTACGGCTTGGGAGCCGGTGGATAGGCGAGATATGGAGGCAAGTTCTGCCACAGAAAAAAGAGCGGATGCCCCCGCAAAAAAAAGTTCTGCTCGGCCGAGATGACCAGGTCGTGCTCAAACCGGGAGAGCACATCTTGAAACTGCTCCTCACCGGCCAGAAAGACGGAATCGTAAGCGTCGGTGAAAACCACCACATCGTCCGGAGGTAAGCCCGCGGCAAACTCCGCCAGATACAAAAACTTCGAGCCCTTGCCCAAAAACGGCTGACCCAGCCCCAGAACCTCTAGCTTGAGTCCATAATAAAGAGCCGAGTCCCGCAAACGGTCCAGCCCAAAATGGGGATCCGAAGCCACCGTCACGAAGTGTAAGTTCCTCACGCCCAGCTTTTCGCGTCCTGACAAAGTTCGCCTTGAGCTTCCCTGGTTGATCTTTAAAAGGTTTCGCAAGCACCTCCGGGAAATCGCCGACCCTGGAGCCCATCCTTGCTTGAAGCCTATCGCAGAGTTTACCACGTACTGCCCGACAAGAGCCGCCGCCAGGCTCTGTTGGTACTGCCGTTTATGGTGCTCAACGGCCTGATCGAGGCAGCCGGGGTGGGTGGGATCCTGCCTTTGATGACCGCCGCCACCGACCCTAAAGCTCCCGAGCGCAACAAGCTGGTGGGGTGGCTGTACGATCACATCCGCACCGACTCGTATCAGGAGTTTCTCCTCATCCTCTCGCTGGGCACGCTGGCCCTCTTTGCCCTGGTCAACGTGTTCGGGGCTCTGACCTTCTGGATGAGCAGCCGCTTTTCCAACGACGCCCGCCACGCCATCGCCACTCGCATATTGCGCTGCTACCTGGCCCGGCCGTACTCCTGGTACCTGGGGCAGAACAGCTCCGAGCTCACCAAAGACGTACTCTCCGAAGTGGACGCGGTCACCCACGAGGTGATCATGAAGCTGGCCACTCTCACCAACTACCTCATCTCTTCTGTCCTCATCTTCCTGGGTCTTATGTACATCGACTTCGTCATGGCCCTCTCCACCGTGCTGATCTTGACCATGGTGTACAAGGCCATCTTCAGCTACTTCAAAGGCAAACTCCAGATCATCGGGGAGGAGAGGCTGGAAGCCAATACCGAGCGCTTTCGCACCGTTTCCGAGGCCCTCAGCGTGGTCAAGGAAGTGCGCGCCTTCAGCCGCCGCAACCACTTCATCGGGCGCTTCGAGGCCCCGTCCAAGAGCTTCTCCGATACCCAGACCTCTCACCAGCTCATGGCCCAACTGCCCCGCTACATCACCGAGACCATCGCCATCGCCGCCATCCTGGGCGTGATGATGTACCTCATCGTCCAGGGAAACCCCACCGTGCTACCCATGGTCACCCTCTACATCATGGCCACCTGGCGGCTGGTGCCGGCGGTTCAAAACATCTACAAAAACGCCATCCAGGTCCAGTTTCATCTGCCCGCTCTCAGCGCGGTGGATAAGGCGATCTCCTACCCTCCGGCCAGAGGCTGGGAGTTTCAAGACAGTATCCAGGCTATGAAGGTTCACGACTCCCTAGCCGTCGTAAATGGAGAGTTTCAGTATCCGGGCAGCGAGCTCCCGGCCCTCCGGAACATAAACCTCAAGATCCCCAAGAAGAGTTCCATCGCGCTGGTGGGCCGGACCGGAGAGGGCAAAAGCACCCTGGCCGACGTGCTGGCCGGGCACCTGGAGCTCAAATCCGGCAGTCTGCAGGTGGACGGGCAGAGCCTGGGACCCGACGAACTGGCTCGTTGGCGAGACTCGGTGGGGATCGTGCCCCAGGAGATCTTTTTGCTGGACGACACCGTTCGGCGAAACATCGCCCTGGGACTCGACGACTCCGAGGTAGACGAAGAGCGCATGAAAGCCGCCGCTCGAACCGCCCAGATCGACGAGTTCGTGACCGAAGAGCTCAAGGATGGCTACCAGACCAAGCTGGGTGAACGAGGCATCTCTTTGAGCGGAGGCCAACGCCAGCGGATCGGTATCGCCCGAGCCCTCTACACCGATCCCGAGGTCCTGATCTTCGACGAAGCCACCAGCTCGCTGGACAAGGTCACGGAAAAAGCCGTCATGGATGCCATCGAGACCCTGCAAGGAGAGAAAACCCTCATCCTGATCGCCCATCGCCTGAGCACCATCAAGCAATGCAACCAGATCGCCCTCATCGAAGCCGGGCAGATCCGCGCCCTGGGATCCTATCAAGAACTCTTGGACAGCGACGCCCTTTTTCAGGAACTGGTAAGGCTAGAGCTAAGTGGGAGCGACTAGGGCGGGCGGAAGTGAGATCCCAGGCGCCTTGCGATTCGCGACAAGAAACTTACACTCACTTCCTTGTTGACTATCCAAAATGGCTTCATTTATAGAACAATCACTTGGAACGAGTTGCGAATCATGCGTACACTTTTTCTTCAGGCCGAGAATGGGGGCTACTTTCTGGGTGGGATCGGTTCAAGACTTCCAGCTGACCAAAGGCAATGCCGCAGACATGCAGTGTCGTATCGCATGCCCCCGGCATTGCGATGAGGTTTGAAATATTCAGATATCCTAAAAGAGAATACTGTGGCAATTTGACGCACAAGTTCCGCTGTGAGATAATTGTTGTATGCTTAATGCAAAGAAAAAGTCAGACTCACGAATTCATTGCCGGATTAGTTCTGCTCTCAAAGAAAGAGTAGAGAGAGCCGCAGAGCTCTGCGGACAGTCAATCACCTCTTTTACCGAGTTAGCCTTGGCCGAGAAAGCTCAAAAAGTTCTTAACCAAGAAGAGAGGATTCAGCTTTCCCAGTCGGCCTTTCAAGCTTTCCGGGCCCTTCTTGAGGCTCCACCGGAGCCACCGTCCTCCAAACTAATGGCCGCTATTGAGAACTACAAACAGCAACGCTCTCTGTGAGTTATGTTGAGCTGTTGGCAAAACATCATGATCGGGCTTCTTTTGACTGCGGAAAGGAGCCCCTTAATCATTTTCTTCACCAGCAGGCAAAGCAAAATGCCAATCGCCATCTGGGAGTAACCCACGTAGTTGTGGAAGAGCCCGCCGATACTCAAATTCAAGGTTACTTCACGCTGGTCACTCGCACAGTGGAAAGCATCTCTATTCCGTCTAAGAAAAAACTCCCACAAGGTCCGATAGGAGTGATTCTCTTAGGTCGGTTAGCTGTCGATCTGAAATTTCAGGGTCAACAGCTCGGGCAACGGATGCTTCTAAGGGCCATGGCTGAGGTAAAAAGAGCCGCTGGAAGCATTGGGATCTTTGCCTTGGTGCTAGATGCGATCGATGACGAAGCCAAGAAGTGGTATCTGCATTTGGACTTTGGATTCAGGGAGCTACCAGACAATCCAGAGCGACTATTCGTACCTGTGAGTTTCATCGAACAGCTCGATCTCGGGCCTATGACTTCAAGGCTCTAGCCGGAGCATTTAAGCCGAGCACGCAGGATCTCTACGACCAGAATGAAAAGACCTTAGCTTCAATGAAAGGTTCGGTATAAAAATGTCAAAATCTAGCAAACTCGTCTGGTTACTCCTTGCTACCTTGTTCTTGTCGGCAGTCGCCGGGGCTGAAAGCAAGGAGAATGATGGGTGGGAACGAGTAAGCCGGTTCAACAGCTTCTTTCGGTCAGATTCTCTTGTACACATTACGGGTGAGGTTACCAATATAGATCGTGCCTACCGGCCGCTTCAAGACATGTCTGACGGTCTGTCTGTCACAGTAAAGACCAGTGATGGGAAAAGCCATCTCGTAGCTGTCGGTCCGACCTGGTTTACCCATTTTTACAAAAAGAAATGGGACATCGCAGTGGGTGACCGAGTCGACGTTCGCGGATCAGAAGTAACCATCGACGGAAAGACCCTGATCATGGCCGTTTGGGGTCGCAAAGGCGACCTGGAAATGACGGTACGAAACCGCCATGGTAGACCTGTTTGGGATTTGGGCTTAGAAGACTTTTAGACCCAAGGGGCAAGACGGGGCTCGAGCGAGAGATCCGGTCAAACGAAAGCTAGAGGATTTCGCTCCGAACCGTGGTACCTGCGTAAACCATGTTTAGCGGCCGCAAAGACCTGCGATACCTGGCCCTCGCCGTCTTCGTGGTCTTGCTTGGGCTCTTCAACAGCGGATTAGACGACGAATGGGCGAGTCTGGTTCCGCCGCCTCACGCCTCCTTTATGGGGCGCCAGATCACAAAACTGGCTTATCATTACCGCCTGGAGACGAAGGAAGAGCTCTTTTACCACTGTTTCGGGCAGATGGCCTGGGGTCGCGAGCACGACCGGGAGTTCCTGGAGAACCACCGGGGAGACCTGGGCAAGTATCAGCGGGGGATGCTAGGGCCGGAAACCACCACTGGGCCTATCTTGCCTTACCGAGACTACATCGCCGAGTATCCCCCGGTGAATTTTCCTTTCATCGCCGGACCGAGTCTCGTGGCGTCTGAATCTCACCATTACGCGATGGTTTTTCGAATCACTTTCGCCTTCTTGCTCGGAGCCTCTTTCTTGATGAGCTTGCATTTGGCAAGACGGCTGGGGCTGTCCGAGAGAGAACTACGCATTTTCGCTATTCTGGCACTGGCCGGGGCAGCACTACTGGGTCCGATCATGATCACACGATTAGACGCGGTCACTCTCTTATGCTTTGTGGCCGCTCTGGTTGCAGTGTCTCACGAGCGCCCGATTCTGGCGGGACTGATGATGGGGCTGGCTACCGGAGCCAAGATAGTCCCCTTATTTTTATTACCGTTTTTCTTCTTGCACTGGTGGTTGGGTAGAGAACGCGGAAAGGCGCTCCGCTTCGCAGTTTCCGCGATCGCCACCATCGGACTTGTCTTCATCCCCGCTCTTCTGGCCGGTCCTACCAATTTCAAGGCCATGTTCGGGTTTCACGGAGAACGGCCGATCCAGACAGAGAGCACTTTCGCAGTCCTATTGCGCATTCAGGAATTCATACTGGGGACCCCCGTTGAACTGGTTCACTCGTTCGGATCCTGGAATTTGGAAAGCCCAATGGCGAGTGTCTTTCAATCACTCTCCACCCCGCTCGCACTGGCCGCCGTAGCGATCACACTACTGCTTTACTACAGATGGAACCGGCTGTCCCCCGAAGCAGAAAAAGCCACTCGGGAGTACTGGCTCCTGAGGGCTCTAGGAGCAGCAGCGGTGGGGCTTATGGTCTTCTCCAAGGTCTTTTCGCCTCAGTATCTGATCTGGCTCTGGCCCTGGATCTTTCTAGCAGAGCGGCGCAAGAAGCCGGTTTACCTGGTACTTTGCCTTACAATCTTTCTGTCGACTCAGATGATAACCCACAGCTACGGAAGCGCCATGGTCAAGGGAGAGTTCGACGGCGTGGCACTACTGGCCGGGCGCAGCTTTTCTCTCCTCATTCTGCTCCTCTGGCTGACTCAGCGGCCGGAGCATTCAAGTCCCGATAGATCCAGACCCGAGCAAGATTGGGGCTGGAGGATTATCTTCATTCCGCTGGCTCTGGCCTTCTTATCGGCCGCAGTCTGTTACAAGAGTTGGACCCTGGAAGCTCGGTGGCTGAGGACCACTCCGTTCAACGAGACGCCTCGCTTCAATCGGGTAGAGTTTGCCACCACTACTCTCAATGAGAAACCAACTCGACTCGGTTACAATGGGCTGGAGGTAGGCAAAGACGGCAACACCTTTGACTGGACTGCCAGGCGAAAAGTGGTGCATTACTTCCCTTACGGGCGGATCGACTCTCCGGCCATTCTGGAGTTTCGAGGTCTCAACATCCTAAACCCCGAGTTCGAATCAGGAATCACCCTCAATATCAACGACAAACCGCTAGACTTCTGGACCACCGGAGAAGAATGGCCCCGGGTATTCACCGCGTGGGTTCCTACCGAGCAACTCTACATCGGTAGATGGAACCGCCTGTCTCTCAACACTCCGGAACCGGTCACTCCCTTGTCTCTAGGAATGGGGAAAGACTTTCGCAGGCTGGGTATCCAGATGGACTGGGTTTCCTTCAACGCCGTGGACGGGTTCGCCAGGTTCTACGCGAAACCGCCGAGTGAAGTTATGGACTTCTTCACCAAAGATGAGGGTTGGATTATGCGAGCCGGCTTTCAGGCACCCCCTTCCGGCCCGGTCTGGGAGCAGGTGAGTGATGAATACTGGGAGGCCCCTTTCAGCGAGGTAGATTTCCCCACCGCGGGTGGCCCGGTCTGGATCTATAAACCGGGGGATTTCTACTGCGATATGGCCCGGTTTCCTGTGGGTTCTGGCTGGGAAGACCCGTCTTCCGACAATATAGATCGCCCTTTCCGCGAGATTCGGACAAAAGGGCGGCTCTCCTTAAGATTTCCGCCCGGACGTTCGAAGCTAAGCTTTAGTGTGCTGAAGGCTGAGAGGAATAAACCGGGTCACGCGGTTGTGGTCTCGACTCCGGAGGGTACGAAATTCGAGCTCAAACGTACAGAAATGAACTGGTCGACGCTCTACGAAACCGAGATCGTGAGTGAGGGCGGGATAGAGTCCCTTCTTTTTGAGAAGGAAGGTTTTTGGGGAGATGCTCCTGCCGTGGGTATTATCAGTGTGCGGCCTAATTGAGAATAGTCGGTACTAACAGAAAACTATTTTGATCTTGCTAGCTCCAGGTCTGGTGCTTTAGAAATAACTTCCAACTCGACTTTACGAAAGAAACCCCAAACATCTATCAATGGCTGTTCGATTGCAAGGTTTCGATATTCGGAGTGGGGTGTGGTAAGAATGACGCAGTCACATCCCAGGACGTCGTTGATATGATGAGAATCGTCAAGGTAAGGATCGTGGCATTTAACCTGGGCTCCTTTAAAAGCGAGCAGTTTCTTGACTCGGAAGCTCAGAGATTCCCTGGTGTCGTCATTGTTAGCTTTGAACGCCATACCGAGAAGTCCAACTGTTTTGCCGTGTAACCCGCCGGCGAGGCGATTCTCTGCCATCTGAACCACGAAAGAAGCAAGACCCTCATTAACTAACATGGCTGCGTGACCCAGGTTGAACTGGTGGTCAAAGAAACTGGAAAGTTGCATGGTGTCTTTAAATAGACACGGGCCTGCTGCAAATCCGGGTGCCTTAAAACCTCGTGCCCGAGGATAGTTGTACCGAATTGCTTCGAACACCCGGTAGAAGTCGATACCGGTTTTTTCCGCCATCATGTAAAATTGGTTGGCGACAGCAAACTCCACATACCTCCAGGAGTTGGTCATCAATTTTGCCATTTCTGCTTCCATGGGAGTGAGTCGGACCAGACTGGGGGCGATAGTGCCGAAAAGAGAAGCTGCTTTTTCGAAGGCAGAATCGGTGAATGCGGAAACGATCTGGGGTAGATCGTGAATTTCTTCAAGGGCGAAACCCTGGGCGACTCTCTCTGGACAAAAGGCTAGTTCGAAGTCCAGGCTCTGCTCTTTAAGGTACATTCGTAGATAATCCATCGTGCCTGGATATAGAGTAGATCGCATAAGTACCAGTGTATCGCTACTCAAGTGGGGGCTGTACTCTTTGACCGTGTCCAGAAGATCAGAGATTTTTGGATTGAGATGTTCGTCGACGGGAGTTCCCACAACGAAAATAACGGTATCACAAGGCCGAAGAGCTTGGGGCTCGCTTGTGACACTTAGTCCGTTTTCCAGAGCCTGTGCCAGATGCCTATCGCCATCTTTCTCGAGGAACGGAAACCGCCCATCCCTGACCATTTCAATTGCTTTTGGATTGATATCGAGTAAGGTGACTTTGGCTCCAGCGTTTGCCAAGCTGACTCCCAGAGGTAGACCCACATGTCCACATCCACCCACAATCGCGACTTTTCTTTGAGCGAGCATTTATGCACTCCTTTACCTGGGCTTTGTCCCGAAGATTCTGAACAGCTAGCAATCCTCCTTTGACTGAAGGATCTGGCCCGCGAACTTGGTATAGAACCCCTCTCGATCTTGATCGGATGTGGCGTTTAGCTGAAAGGAATGCAAATTGAAGATATTAGTGACCGGAGCCGCCGGTTTTATCGCGGGCTACCTCATACCGGAGTTGTTGGGAAGTGGACACCAGGTCGTCGGGTTGGACAACTTCTGGAAGTATGGACCGCTGAAGAGAAGCTTCGATTCGGATCCGAACTATACTTTTGTCGAAGGTGACGCCAAGGACGTTGCTATTCTGAAAGCGGCAATGAAGGACTGTGACCAGGTAGTCGCCGGAGCCGCTATCATTGGTGGAATTTCCATGTTCCACGCCCTCGCCTACGACCTCTTGGCAGAGAACGAACGCATCACGGCGGCCACCTTCGACGCGGCGATCTGGGCCCACAAGAACCACAAGCTCAAGAAGATAAATGTCATCTCCTCTTCCATGGTCTTTGAGTCGGCAGATATTTATCCGACTCCGGAATCAGCGATCGAAATAAGTCCACCGCCGTTGTCCACTTATGGCTTT
>JBAYRN010000005.1:0-91326 GCA_041676625.1 Vulcanimicrobiota bacterium | reverse complement strand
TTTCCACCTCCTGAAGCGAAATTTTCCTCAAATAGGTCCACTATTCCACAGAAAATTCCACTCCAGGAGGAGAAAAATGTCCTGCGTTTGGCTCGGAATGCCAAATGTCCACAGGCCCTAGTACCCCTCAGGATAAACGGTGATGTAGGCGGTGGCGGAACTCTCTCGTCCATCGCCTGCCACCAGAGTGTATACAAAGCTATCCTGTCCAGTGAAGCCGATCGGCGGGTCGTACTCGAACCCACCGTCCTGATAAACCTCTAAGTATCCTCCTTGCACCGTGTACAGAGGGTACTCGATGGTGGTATCAAAAATCGGATACTCATCATTGGCCAGCACCCCGAAGAGTTCATCGACCTGCAGGATGGTATCTACGATCCCTTCGTAGCTATCGTAATAAGCGATCAGAGGGGGTATGGTCTTGGGGGTCGGAGGCACCGGAAAAGAGGGCGGGTCGAAGTCGTCTCCTCCCCCATCGCCGCCACAGCCTGCCAAAAGTATGGTCAAACCCAAACAGACCGGTCCGAGTATCCTGTAAAACGGTTTTCTAGACTTACTCATACCCGGGACTTCTGTTAAATTCGGCCCGAGCCTCTAATCAGGCAACTGCAATTGGGGAAACGGCTCCCACCTGTCCAGCCAGCGCACCATGTCTTGAGTGCCCTGGGTGTCGAGGTCCAGGTTCAGCCGATTGGTGACCCGGGTCAGCAACGAGATCTCGTCATCGATGGCGTCCAACAACGTATCTATTTCTGCGATCAGTTCCACTTTCTTAAAACCTCTCAAGAAAAGTATTTCTTGAACATTGTTCAATATTTTTCAGCTTCCTCCAGTGGGAAGGTACTGTAACTCGCATTGAGAACGCCCTGGCTTATGATTAGCCTATCTGACCGCGCAAAAAACCTTAACCCCTCCCCGACCCTGGCGGTGACCGCCCTCTTTAAACAGATGCTTCGGGAGGGACGAGATGTGATCGGTTTCGGTGCCGGCGAGCCGGACTTCGACACCCCCGAGGGGATCAAAGAAGCTGCCATCAAAGCACTTCGAGACGGTAAGACCAAGTACGAGCCCGCCCCCGGATCCCCCGACGCCCGCCAGGCGGTGGCGGCCGACTACAGCCGGCGCTACGGTTGCCCCCTGGGCGCCGAAAACGTGCTCATCTCGTGCGGGGGCAAACACTCCCTGTACCTGCTCTTCCAGTGCCTCTTCAACCCTGGTGACGAGCTTTTGCTTCCCACTCCCTACTGGGTCAGCTATCCCGAACAGGTGATCCTGGCCGGGGGGACCACCCGCACCATCGAAGGGAAAGTGGACAACGGCTTCAAGATCACCCCTGAACAGCTCCGGGCAGCCGTTTCCGAAAAGAGCCGGGCCTTTTTGATCAATTCGCCTGGAAACCCGACCGGAATCACCTACACCCCCGAAGAGCTGGACGCCCTGGTTGAGGTGGCCATGGAGGCCGGGTTGTTTATCATCTCCGATGAGATCTACGATCGTTTGCTTTATAACGGCCAGAAGACGAAGAGCCTGCTCAGCTACCCCGAGGAGGTTCGCAAGCGCTCAGTGGTGGTCAACGGCCTCTCCAAGGCGTTTTCCATGACCGGCTGGCGGGTGGGCTTTACCATCGGGGAAGCCCCCGTGGTCAAAGCCATGGGAGAGCTGCAAGGCCAGATGACGTCCAACATCTGCTCCTTTGCCATGGCGGCTATCAAGACCGCAGTAGAAAACCACGATGAAGACGTGGAGAAGATGCGGGTGCAGTTTGAAAAAAGAGCCGAGCTGATCCACGGCTTGCTGGCTGAAATCCCTGGTCTGAAGTGCCCCCGGCCCACCGGTGCGTTCTATGCTTTTCCCGACGTGAGCGCCTACTTCGGCAAGACCGACGCCGCTGGAAAGACCCTCAACACCGCCCAGGAACTGGCCACCAGTCTGCTGGAGCAGGCGGGAGTGGCGGTGGTTCCCGGGGAGGGCTTCGAAGCTCCCAATCACGTGCGTCTCTCCTTTGCCACCGACCCGGACTCCATCAAAAAGGGCGTAACCCGGATCAAAGAGTTCTTACTCGGACTCAACTGATCGGATCTGGTCCAGGAGAGGGACCTCGCGGTAGAGGGCGGCAGCCAGTTCTCGCTGGGTGGTGATCTCGGCCGAGGCGCAGCCGGCGCACTGGCCGCCCAGTCGCAGGGTGAGGATCCGGTCGCAGTAAGAGTCCACCTCCACCGTTCCCTTGTGGTTTCCCAGGATCACGGGCGCCTCTCGGGCCAGCACTTCTTCCAGCTTCGCCCGCTCCTCAATCTCGGTTGGCACCGTCCCCATGGTCTCCCACTCTGGGGACTCTCGAAGCGGGGCAGGCAGCCTGGCAATGACGGGCGGCAGTCTTCGGGGGAGCCCCCGTACCGCAAATGTGGTCTGCGAGGAGATCACGGTTTGCAATTCCGGTAGCTCACGTAGCAAATCGACGAATCGGTCCGACTGCTCGAGCTCCCGGCGGGAGATGAGCCGAGGCTTCCGCTCGGGCAAGGACCGGGGGCGGCGGTAGCGGAGGGTCTCGCCGTCGGCCAGCAGATACCAGCGCCCAGGAGCCTCCTGCAAAGCAAACTGGACCGGGAAGTCCGCATCCACCTCCAGTGACCAGCTCTCCAGGCCTCCCTTGAGGTGTCGGGCTGACAGGCCCTGGGAGCGAAGCACCCGCGAAGCTGCGGGAGCCTGGCTACCGTCGCGGCAGACCGTGACGATCTCTTGCTGATGGTCCTGGTGGGCCTCTTTCACCGTCTGGTGGGATAAGTACACCGACCCCGATAGCGAGGCCCGCTCGAACTCTTCGGGTCCCCGGGCATCCAGCACCCGAACCCCCTGTTCCAGCAAACGCCGAAGCTCGCCCGCTTCCACCTGATGCTGGCGGTCTTCGGCGGCCAGTTGGTTCAGCTTTTCGCAGGCTTTTTGGTGATCAAAGATCAGATGCCGACGCAGCAACTCCTCTAACTTCTCGCGGCCGGCAAACCCAGATCGCTCCCGGGATCCTACTCCGAAACTGGAAAAAAGCACCATCTCCACCCCGGGGTACTCCTCCTTGAGCCTGGCCAGGCTCCAGTCCGGTTTGATCTGGGGGTGGGTCTGCATCATGAAGGTGTGGCGGTGGTTCTTAAGCTCTGCAGTGGAGTACCGGGTAGGCGACTCTCCACCCCAAAAGCTTCCAGGACCGTGGCTCCCACGTCGGCGAAGGTGGGGCGATCCCCCAGGGCGCCGCCGCCCGACCAGCGAGGCGAATGCATCAGCAATGGCACATACTCTCGGGTGTGATCGGTGCTGGGGATGGTGGGGTCGTTGCCGTGGTCGGCGGTGATCAAGAGCAGGTCGTCGTTTTGGAGTTTGGCCAGAATCTCACCCAGGTACCCGTCGAAGGTCTCCAGGGCATTTCCGAACCCCCGAGGATCGAGACGGTGACCGTACAGCATGTCAAAGTCTTCAAAATTGACGAAGAAGAAACCGTGCTGCTGATGGTCTAGAAGCTTCAGGGTAGCCAGATAGTGCTCCTCATTAGTCTGGGTCCGTTCGGAGAAAGAAAATCCTCGACCGTTGAACACCTCGGGGATGACTCCCACACCGGCGGAGTAGATGCCGGCTGAACTCAACAGATCGAGCACATTTTCCGGAGGGGACAGAGGGAAGTCCTTTCTTCGCTCGGTGCGGCGAAAACTGCCCCGGCCACTCCCCTCGAAGGGTCTTGCGATCACTCTCTGGATGGCGTGCTTGCCGGTCAAAAACTCTCGACTCTGGCGACAGATTTTATACAGTTCATCGATGGGGATGATCTCCTCGTGGCAAGCGATCTGAAAGACTGAGTCGGCACTAGTGTAGATAATAGGAGAGCCGGTCTTCATGTGCTCCTCCCCCAATTCGTCGATGATGACGGTACCGGAGGCTGCTTTGTTACCCAACGCTTTACGGCCCGTGGCCTCTTCAAACTTCTCGATGATCTCGTCATCGAATCCGTCCGGGTAGGTGGGAAACCGCTCGGGTACTACGATCCCCATCATCTCCCAGTGGCCGGTGACGGTGTCTTTCCCACCCTGGCTGGACTCCAACAGTCGGGCGTAGTAGCCTCTCGGCTCGCTCTCCGGCCCACCGCCTGCCAGTGGCAAGAGGTTGCCCAGACCCAGGGAGCGGAGATTCGGGATAGCCAAACCCCTGCACGCGGTAGCCACGTTGACCAGCGTGTTGCCAGGGTGGTTCGGATCGTCTCCGAAAGTTTCGGCGTCCGGGGCTTGCCCGGCGCCGCAACCGTCGAGTACCAACACTAAAACTCTCTTAAAACTCATGACAACCTCGCTTATCCACTACGTTTGACAAATTCCGCGACCTGCTCGGCCGGCAATGGTGGAGAGAGGGCGTTGCCCTGGGCGTACAGGCAGCCTATCTGCTCCAGCCATTTTCGCTCCGGTTCACCCTCTACTCCCACCGCCACCGAGATCCGCCCCAGGTGGTGGCCCATGTGAAGGGCCGACAGAACGATCCCCGTGTTGACCTCGTCACCCGGTAATCCTCGAACAAACTTTCGATCGACTTTAATCACGGTAAATGGGCCCTGACGCAAGTCTTTGAGAGAGGTGGAGGAAGTCCCGAAGTTGTCTACCGCCAGCTTCACACCGATTCGAGTCAGTTCATTGAGGGTTGCCCGAATCTGCGGATTGTCCGGTCCGGTTACCACTTCCGGGACCTCGAAAAGGATGCGATCCGGTACGCATCCGAACTCTGCTAGCATAGAGCTGAGGTTAGGAACCAACTCCGATTGCATGAGCTGGCGCCGGGACAGGTTGATGGAGACGAAGCCGGCCACTCCGTGGCGCTGCCACTCGGCAGCCTGACGCAGAGTGTGGCGCATGGCCCAATTACCGATCACCACGATCAGCCCGGAATCTTCGGCGATCTTGAGAAAACTATCAGGATTGAGGACACCGTGTTGGGGATGATTCCAACGCATCAACGCCTCCAGACCGATCACCTGGCCACTCTTGAGGTCGAAGATCGGCTGATACTGCATATCGAACTGTTCTTTCTCCAGTCCGGTGGTTAGCTGGGCGTCGAGTTGGGCTCGCGCTTCGTGCTGGTCCTGAAACTCGGTCCGGTAGTACTGGCACCGACCCTTTCCTTTTTCCTTGGCTTGCTGGAGGGCCACCGCAGAATGCTCGAACATCTCTTCACCGTTTCGCGCATCCGCAGGAAAAACGGAGACTCCCATGGAGAGGTTGAGGTAGACCGCTTCGTCATCGATCACAAATGGTTGCCGGAGTCGTTGATAGACCCGCTTCACCACGGCGGCGGTCATGACCGAGGCCTCGTCCTGGGAAGAGAGTTCCGAGAGGAACAAAACGAACTCATCCTCCTCTAGCCTACCCAGTACGTCGGTCCCCCGCACCACCGAGCTGAGCCTCTCTCCCAGTAGCCGCAGCAGGCGATCACAAAAAGGAGTGCCGTAGGTTTCGTTGAGTTTCTGGAAGTTATCACAATCAATTCTGATCAAAACGCTCAAGCGGTTGTGTCGGGACGATTGCTCCAGCATAAAGCCGAGGTAGCGATCCAGGATGGAGCGGCTGGGAAGCCCGGTCAGGGGATCCTGGAAGGCGGGGCTCTCCGATTCACCGCTTGCAGCCGAAGGCTGAGACTCCTGACCCTTGCCTACCCGAGCCCGCATCTCGTTGAGCAATCGACGCTCCTCGAGCAAGCGCTCTTCGGCCTCCTCGGCCCGACGCAGGGCTCCTTCCAGCTTTCGCTCCAGCTTCTCAACCTTCTCGCCCTTCTGGGCCAGCTCTTCGGCATTCTTCAGAAGCTTTTCCAGACGCCGCACGTCTTTGTTCAGGCGATTGAGTTCGGCCCCGGCCTGCTCCACTTCCGAGGTGCGTTCTTGCAGGAGTTGCTTCTCCCGAGCGAGTTCCTCGGCCAACGCGTCGGCGGCTGACTGAGCGGCTGACTCTAACTCCAGACACCGCCCTTCGAAGGCTTGTTTTTCCACTTGCAGTTCTGCCAACTCTGCCTCGAGTCGCTCCCTGATAGCGGCAGACTCAGCCGCATCTGTTTGAGTTCGCTCTTCCAGAGAAAACAGACGCTCCTCCAATTCGGCCTTACCATGGGCGGCCTCCTCGAGTTCGGCCAGGCGTTGTTCAAGCTCACTGCTGGCTGCGGAATCTTGCTCCAGGACTTCCAGCCTGACCAGGGCTTCCTGTTTTTCTAATTCGAGTTCCTCGGTTCGGGCCAGAGAACTCGCCAATTCTGTTTCCAGTTGGCCGATTCGGCTCTCCAGTTCGAGGGTTCTCTCTTCGAACTGGTCGGAGTCCAGACGCAGCTGTTCGGCCAGCTCTCCGGACTCTTCCTGAGCAAGCTGGCGGTCGTCCTGCGCTTCCTTTAGTGCGCTCTCCAGCTCAGTGATGGTTTCCTGAAGTCGTGACAACTGTTCTTCATCGAGCTGGGAAGTGGCATTCTCTTCCTGCTGTTGCAACTGCAACTCTTCGAGCGTTGCGGACAATTCTTTGTTACGATTTTCGGACTCTTCAAGCTCGGCGGTCAGTCGATCGGCGGACTCCCGCCAGGTGGTCAGGTAGACCCGCAGGTCTTCAACCTCCTGCTGGAGTTCCTGGAGCGTACCGTCATCTTCTTCCTGTTCGCCCAGATGCTGTTCCAGCTCCAGTTCCACGGCGTAGGCCCGCTCTTCGGCCACTTCGGCCTGCTCTTCGGCCACCCGGATGCGCTCCCGGGACTCCTCCAAGTCGTCCTCCAGTTGCCGCACCTGTTCCTCGGCATCTCGAGCGTGCCGGAGCGCATCCTGCAATGCTTGAGACTGTTCGTGGTCGTCGCGGGCTATGTCTCCTTCCATCTGGTCGGCGCGCTGTTCGGCCAACTCCAGCAGATGTTCCAGCTCCGCGATGCGTTCTTCAAAGTAGGAGGTATCGGCGGCTGGTGAGCTTTCTGACCCCGATTCGGGCTCTCGCTTCTTCAGCTCCTCGAGTTCTTGCTCCAGTTCTCGGGCGCGTTCGACAGCGGCTTCCAGTTTCCACTCCAGGTGAAAGGCACCGGCACTCTTCAAGCTCTTGAGATGGAGAAGCCGTGCCGGTTGCCCGGCCCAGGAAATCTCCTTGACGGTCATCTCCACATCGAAGTCCCGCATGGCTCCGTCCTGGATGTCGTGCTCGAACCTGGAACCCAAAGCTTTTTTTAGCTTGAGTTTCACCAGGCGTGCCCCCGGTTTGTTGGCAAAGACGATGACTTCATCGCTATCGATGATCAGAACGCCTTCAGGTAGCTCTTCTAGAACCCGGATCAGTTCCGCGTGGTCGCAGGTTTGAGTGTCACCGGACATATGCGGCCTTTCACCCAGAGACATACCCAGACCTGCTGTTTTGGTCGTTGCCTAAAACGGGTTTCAGGAGCCCTCAGCCGGGCTCTCCGGGGGGTCTTCCAGGGTTCGCTCCTGGTATTCCCTGGTAGCTTGGTGGAAGCGTGCTAAAAGGTCTTGCATGGAGGGAGGAAGGATCGTCTCTGACTGTGCTCCGGAGTTCTCTTGCTCCCTATCGGCTTCTTCCGAGCACTGAAAATGATCACCGGAGTCGCTCGTGGTGGAGGGCGACCGGGCCTGAAAGGATTCTAGACTTGGACCCGGCCCGGGACCGCCTTTTTGCAAGATATCCTGCCCATCCGGGCGGAGCGGAGCCGGTACTTGCGAACGGGAATGCTCGGTCCTGGTAGGCCCCGGTGGAGCCTCCGGCTGCAGCCCCACCGGCAGAGGTGGCGGCTGCGAAGGTCCGGTTTTCCTGGGGGCCCGGGGACCCTGAATCGGAATGACGCGTATAATTCCCGGAGGGTCTTCGGGCCTGGGGGCCCGCAGTTCGTCCACTTCGTCCTTTTCATCCACCCAGAAGGTGGAGGACAAATCGTTTTCACTGTAGCGCTGAAACAGGTAATCATCGAGTGTGCAGGCGCCGGTTGCCACGTCGAACATGTCGTACTGCTTTTCCCGCTTCATCGCCATCAGAAGAGTTTTGCGAATCTGGTGAGCCAGAACTTCAGTTTGTTTCGGGCCTCCTCCAGGTCTACGTCCAGCAGTCCGCGGGCCTGATGCCCCAGCCCGTAGGCCCTGATGAGAAGCTCCGACCTGGGGGCGACTTCGGCAAGCAGATAGAGAATGCTCTCGGTCATGGCGATGAGTCTGGCCGTTTCCGCACCAGCCAGAGAGCCGTGCAAGGCGCGCATCTCGGCCATCAACTGTCCACGAATCTGCGGTTCCGACTTGAGTGCATTCCGAGCCACCTCTTCCGGCTTTCCCTGGCGGGCGTCGGGCAAGATCATGGCGGCAAGTTCACGAGGAGTCAGCAACCGTTTCTCCTCAGCCACCGGTGAAGACTCCTGAAAGAGCGGAACCGGGTCGGGCTCGGGGATAGCTGGGGGAGGAGGCGCCGGCTCCTCTGGTGGGGCCGACTGCATGACCGGAACTGGTTGCTCCTCAGGTTCGATATCGACATCCAGATCAAGCTCCAGATCCAGTGATGACCCCACCGAACCGTTTTCCCTTCGCGATTCGCCCTCAGGACCGAGCGGCCGGGGCAGGAAGGTTGGAGCGATCTCCTCCTCGATCTCTTCTTCTTCAACCGAAGGCTGCAAAGTGATCCTTGGCAAGAATGGACTGACCTTGTCCCTGAGAACGACGGGTCTGGGCCGCGGTTCGGAATCGGGTGTCTCTGGAACTGGCGCTGGCTTTTCCAGCGACTCTTCTGATTGTTCGTCCGAGAGTCCATCCACTGCGGGCTGCACACCCATCTGAGGGGGCCGCGGCGGTCCCAGACCGGTGCCCGGCAAGTCCAGCAGAGTGGGGGCATCGTGGGAATACTGATGAGGAGCACTCTCTTCGGGATCCGGTGCCGAAGGCAAGGGAGGCGCCTTCGGGGGGGCGGGGGGTGGCGAGTAACTGGCATTATCCGACCCCACGGCGGCACCGGCTGGAACCCTTTCACCTTCGTAAACGCGATTACTGAGAACAGGCTTGGAAAAGAGGCCTTCTTTGATGGAGTTGCTCAGCTTGTTGTGGTGCCCCAGCTTAGGACCGTAAATGGTAGCGGTCGATTTGCTGCCGATAACGTCTTTCATGGTGAGACCCCGGCCGGCGTTGGTCTTGTTGATACCGCCCTTGAGCCCCTTCGTCTTGCGCTGCTTCTCTAGCAGTTCGTTGGCTGACTGACCGCTGGCGTCTTCCTTCTCGATCCGCTTGTACCACCGACCGGCGTCGAGAGACGGAGCCAGTATCCGCTCTCCACCGAGAAGAACGTAGGTGGCCGTGTAACGGTTCAGGAGTCGAAACTCACGAGAAAGGTTCACGATAACTTTTTGCAAGATGCTGCGTTCAGCCCGATCGAGCATCTGGGCCTCATCGTCTAATTCGGAGGACTTCACGTGAGCCCAAACGTTTGGAAGAAGCTTGTGAAAAGCTGGTTTAGGTTCCAACGCCTCCTTCCAAACGGCGCCGCTCGGAGCGGTGCCTCCAGCCTCGATACCGCCCCGCCCGGTGTGAGCACCCATGACCGTAATGGGGCGGCGCCAATTTAGCCCGGCCGGATACTTCGGGGTGAGACTATCTGCTTGATACTGAAGCCCTTTGTCCTGCAAGCCGACACCTTCGAGAACGGGTTGCCGGGTGTGCTCCAGAACTCTCTCGGCGGCTCGCGAGACCGATTCTCGGTTCATGGCTCGAAAGGCGTACCCTCCGGTGAGCCGGGCCGCAGCCCGAGAAAACGGGGCGTCCGCCCTATACCCGAGCATGATGGGAAACAGCCTGAGCCGATCCCGGGACCCCTGAATGAGTCGATAAAGCTCCGGTTCGTTGCCGATCCTCCCAGCCGCCAGGAGCACCACGCTGAGCACACTGTCCGGCTGCCGAGGTAAGGTGACGACTCTTCGCAGAAGCTCCTTGAGATCGGCGGCTCCCTCAAACTGATAGTTCGCTAACCAGTCGATCGCCTCAGCAGCACAATTGGCGTCGACAAAGTCACCATTTTTGTACCCGGAGACTTCCCGATTGAAGGCGACCAGGGCAAACTTATCCACCGGGTCGAGGTTCTTGAGAATATGGGAGAGGCAGTCGTTGCATCGCTCGATGCCGACCTGGTTCATCTCCTCCGAGCCGTCCACCAGAATCACCAGGCGGCGCGGATTGCTGGGTGGCGGATTCCCCGGAGGGAAGAAGTTTAGCAAGAAGTGGCGACCGGTGCTCCGTAACCATGCCTTGGGACGGTTTTCACCCCAAAGTTGATAGTCCAAAACAAAATCTCGAGGTTCCAGGGGCTTGCGCTTGTCGTACTCCACCGCGATGTCCCCCTTGGGGTTGCGCGCCACCCCGCAGATCTGAGAGGTTCGCAAACCGGCGGGCTGAAGGTCGGAACCTTCGATCTGAATCGAAATCGCCACCTGAGCCCCCCGGTCGAGACCACTGGCAAGTGTCAATCTCTGCCCGTCTTCTTCGTTCAGCGTGGTCAGGGCCTGGGAGGTCATGAGGGGCAAACGGAAGGAGAACCCACCGCCGGACTCCCCGCACTCGTAGACCTGGTGTGCCAACAGCATCTGAAACGCAACCTCGCCTCCCGAGGGAACCTCGCCCAGAGGAATGGCCAGTACATTTTCCGTCTCTCCAGCAAAGAGTCTGCACAGCTCAGCGGGCAGTTGGGCCTCCTGGATTTCAGCATCTTCGGAGGGAACCGGGCCCACCTCGGCCTCGATCTTCTGCTCCCCAACCTTGCCGAGGATCTTCACAGGTGCGATATTTCGGTCCAGGGGAAAGAGAAAATAGGCGGTCTGGCTCTGAGCCGTGGGGTTCGCGTACGATAGCATCGCTTCCACCTGACCGGTTGGCCCGCTCAGTTTGATCCGATAGCCCAGCCGGCGCAAAGGAAAGCACAGGCCGGTGCCCAGGTCCGGGTTTGCAAACCAGACTACACCGGGTCCAAGGGCAATGCGACGCTCGCCGTAAGGGCGAACACGCGCCAATCTTTCAGCGATCTTGACACTCACGCGGTCGCGCAGACTTCCTTCCTGGTGGATCCGTTCGACACAGAGCCAACGCTCCCTCGGTTAGAATCCAGGGCGGGTGCCTCAGCAGGGTGGTGCAAAACTCTTCCGTTCCCCAAAATGTTCATTATATGACGTGAGAAATCCCAACTTTATTACCGTACCTCCCTGTCCACAGGTTTCCCACAAATCGAGGATTCCCCTTTGTGGAAGACTGCGGTTTCTGGGGGAACTCTTCAACCAACGTGAAAGCGGGCGACCATGAGCCACAGCGCGAGAAAGACATTTCGCGACCCCGTCCACGGCAATCTCGGGATTCCCGATCCTTTGATCCTGGATCTTGTAGATACCTTCGAATTTCAACGCCTTCGCCGAATCCGCCAGCTAGGTAGTTGCTTTATGGTCTTTCACGGGGCCGAGCATAGCCGGTTTCAACACGCCCTGGGCACCATGTGGTTGATGCATCGGGTGCTTCAGCGCTGGCACGAGGAGGGCGTGCTCAGACTTGCTCCGGAGATTCGTAAGGCCGCTCTGGCCGCTGCTCTTCTCCACGATATCGGGCACGGACCGTTTTCCCACGCCCTGGAGCACACCTTCGTGGGCCTCGACCACGAGCGACTCGGCCAGGCCATCATTACCGGACCTCTGGCGGAGATCTTGCTGGCCCATGACTGCCGACCTCAGGACGTGGTGGCACTACTCACTAACCAGTACCCCGAACCGGTACTCTGCGAACTCTTGTCCGGCCAACTCGACGTGGATCGCATGGACTATCTGCAGCGCGACTCCATCTACACCGGGGTCAAGTACGGTTTATTCGACAGTGAGCGCATCCTGGCCACCCTGGTGCCGCTCAAGGTTTCTCTCGATCACGACAATCTGTTTGCCCAATCTCGAGACGGCCTGGTCCTGGCCATCCATCCCAAGGGTGTGCTGGCGGTGGAAGAGTTTCTTTTTTCCCGCTACTTCATGTATTGGCAGGTCTATCTTCACCGAGCGGTACGCTCCGCCGAGCTTATGCTGAGATTGATCTTGCGCCGAACCCGCGAACTTTTCGAAGCCGCTCAGGACCCCTGGCTTCCACCCAACCTCAACTTCCTCTTTACCCACGCACGGGAAAACCATGATCGGCAAGAGCTCAGCGCCGACTTTCTCAAGAACTATCTCTTGCTGGATGACTTCGATCTGTTTCACGCCATCAAGATCTGGCAGGGCTCCCAGGACCAGGTTTTGAGGGATCTCTGCGAGAGGTACCTCTCACGCCAACTCTTCAAGGGCATTGACCTCAGCGCCCACCCCAACTTGCCGGGACAACTCAAAAAGCGTGCCCAGGAGCGATATGGAGAAAATTGGCACTATTACGTGCACACGGACCCTTTAGATTCCGTTTCCTACGGCGTCTATCGGCCCGGAAGCGACCGACCCATTCGCACACTGGTGCCCCCGGGCCCAGCCTGGCAAGAGATCTCCCGGGCGACCAGGTCGACAGCGATCCTGGGGCTCTCCCACGACGCCCTGGTTTCGGGTGGGTACCTCTTTTACGACCGCGCCCTCAAGGAATGATCTGATTTGCGAAACGGCCCGCGTAGGTCGCTTCACCCACGCAGGTTTCAAAGATGAACTGGCACATTCTGGTGCCGGGATGAAGAGCCAGCGGAATACTGGACACGTTGCTGATCTCCAAAACCTGGTGATTGTTGATCCCGGGCTGCATGAACCCCGCGGTGATGTGCACCATCAAGCCCAGACGGGCGAAGCGACTGCGCCCTTCCAGCCTGCCGCAGAGTGAGGGCGCGAGTTTGATCCTCTCCACCGTCACTCCTAACACCGTCTCTCCCGGCATCAAGACAAAGTAATCTTCCACTTCCTCGAGCTGTGTGATCTGCTGAAAGTCAGAGTTGTCAGTTACGTGGTAGATCTGATGCAGCTTCTGAAATGTCCTGAACTGATTGCCCAGATGAAGGTCGACCGAGCCCGGGCCCACATACTGGGACTGAAAGGGATCGATCTCGATCCGCCCGTCTTCGATGGCTCTGAAGATCTCATCTTTGGTTAGAACACCCATAGGGCGAGAAGATTCGGGCGCTGTAAATCACGCCCTGCTGTTAAAGAACCTTTGATCCCACCGGAGTCGCTCAAAGCAGGTCCAGGATATTCTCACTGCTGGGGAGCGGGCTCTCCTTGGGCGCGCTCGGCGCAGGTGCCCCCATAGGAGAGGCGACCGGGCCGGGACCAGGAGGCTGGGGAGCCGTTCGTTTGACTCGTTGCTCTCGAGCCAGCCGCAATTCGGTCTTGCGGTCAGCCACGTGGGCTGCATCTTGATAGCTGATCAGTCCTCGATCCAGCAGATTGATGAGGGACTGGGTGAAGGTTTGCATGCCGTCAGAGGCACCCCGTTGCATGTATTGATAGATCTCCCCGGTCTGCCCGTCTAGAATATGGGAGGCGATGGTAGGGGTGTTGATCAACACCTCCACTGCCGGCACTCGCCCCTTGCCATCCTGCCGGTTGAGCAGCTTTTGGCTGACCACTCCCCGCAAACAAGTGGAGAGCAGCATTCGGACCTGCTTTTGGACGTGCCCGTCGAAGGTGTCCACGATCCTATCGACCGCTTGTACGGTATTGGGTGTGTGCAGAGTGGAGAGCACCAGGTGACCGGTCTCGGCGGCGGTCACGGCAGTCATGATGGTCTCCGCGTCGCGCATCTCCCCCAGCATGATCACATTCGGGTCCTGTCGCAGAGCCTGTTTGAGTGCCTCCACGAAAGAGGTGGTGTCGGTCCCTACCTCGCGCTGAGTGATATAAGCTGTTCGATCCTTGTGCTGATATTCGATGGGGTCTTCGATGGTGACCACGTGGGTACGACGATTTTGATTGATCCAATCGATCACGGCGGCCAGGGTGGTGCTCTTTCCACTTCCGGCAGGGCCCGTGATCAAAACCAGTCCATCTTGCAGGGAGGCTAGATTGACCAGCACCGGGGGCAGTCCCAGTTCTTGAAACCCCGGGACCGAGCTATTGACCATCCGCATGGCGGCGGTGAAGTTCCCTCGCTCCAAAAATGCGTTCATCCGAAAGCGAACCCCGAATGAGACGTAGGCGTGGTCAACCTCTCGCATTTGGGTCAGCGGCTCTCGTTTGTGCGGGGGCAAGGCCGAGAGCACGAGATAGCGGCACTGCTCTTCGGTCAGCGGTTCATCTCCGATGGGAATGAGTTGCCCTTCCAGGCGCACCGTCGGTGGGGCGTGGGGTTTGATATGCAGGTCGCTGGCCCGATTCTTGATCACCGTCCGCAAGAGATCGTCTAGAGTAAATGTCATCCCGGCGGGGGGAGCGAGGGTTGGGCCGATGCCTACCTGACCGCCGGGCGTTGCAGGCCGGGCTACAGAAACGGCTTTTGCCGCTTCCAGACTTTTCTCCACCTGGCTTAGCCTCTGCTCCAAGCCGGACAGGCGTTCCAAAAGCTGAGAGTTGAGGTCGAGTAGGGGTGGAGCGCTCTCATCGGGGAATAGATCCATAGGCGAGCGTTTCTCCGTGGCGGCAACGATTCCCCTCGGGAGACGACCTCCTCAAGAACCGGTATAGGCCTGACTGAAGACGGTGATGGCACTCACCTTATCCACCGGGATCCCGATTATCTGGTCCACTGACCTGGTGATCTCAAACTCCAGTCCGTGGGTCAAGACTTCGCCTCGATAGAGCTCTTTACCATCCTCGGAGCGACCCAGGTAGGTCCACTCGGGCGTATAAACGGCGTCGATGCCGTAGGCCTGCTGCAGTTCCTGGAGGAGGCTCCCCACTCCATAACCCTCCGGCAGCTTAAATCTGGGAGAAGTGGTTCGTACCGCTACCAGACGGCGAGAACTGTTACCATAAATCAGCTCGAGGTTGTGAAAGTCCAGCAACCTCACCTGGGACTCACCTCCTATATCGGCAAAGTCGAGAGTGCGATCCAACTTGAAGTAGCGGCCTGCCACCTGGTATGGGGTCCCCATCCGAAAACCCCCGAGATGACTGCCGGCGCCGATGCTAAAGTCTTTGCGGTAGCGATCCCCTTTCGCGAAGCCCTCCTTGACCGCGGTCTCTTTTTTCCGAGCTGTGTCTCGTTTATCGATCTCAGCTATCAAGTCTCGGGCCGCCTTGCCGTCTCGGTCGGTCTCCGGGGTGCGGCCCACTTCTTCCAACAGCAGATAGGCTCGAGAGCCCTGACTGTACTCCTTCTTTTCATCGGCCAGGTAGGCCCTGGCCAGAGCGAGTTTGGCGCTCTTGTCCTGCTGGTTTTCTTCGACGTATCGCTCCATTTCAGAGATCATCCGGGCTCTCTCGGTACCCTCCATGCCGGCGAAATCACGACCTTCCCAGTCCCGTCCCACGGCCGTCTCCGAAAACAGGATCTCCTTTTCCAAATAAAAGATCCGTCGGTCGTCAAGTTTTCGCACCCCTTCACCCTGGAGGGCTTCTCCCCAGAGGCCGGTATTCAGCCTAACCCCCAGCGGCGACTCTTCCGGGTCGAAATAAACGTACGCCCGGTAAGCGTTGAACTCACTCAGTCGATCCAGATCAAAATCGAAGAAGAAACTTCCGCGCCGGACGATGGAGTCGTCCCGCAGCAAAACTTTACCATCTCTACTTTGAATTTCAGCTTTCAATCGAGAACCGCTCGGCAGATCGGTCTCACCTTCTAAGACCAAGATCTTGTCGGCGCTATTGACGGCATCCAAAGTCATTGAAACCGTGCGGGGTTCGGGGGGGGCACAGCCGACCGCCAGATTGATGGCCAGCCAGAGGGCCGCTAGATCCTTAAGACTGAACTGCCACATCTGCTCTTAAGGCTTCAATACCCGACTTCATGTCCGAAAGCTTGAATAGATAGCTTCCCGCCACCAGAAGATCGGCCCCGGCCTTGAGGCAAACCGGCGCAGTCCGGTCATCGACTCCACCGTCCACAGCGACGGTAGCACCGAGTCCACCTTTCTCAGCAAGCGCTCGAGCCTTCTCGATCTTGGGTAGTTGCGACCGGAGGAACGATTGCCCCCCGAAGCCTGGATTGACGGTCATTATCAAATAGCAGTCGATCTGGTCTACCAGGTATTCAGCCTGCTCCACCGGGGTGTGGGGATTGAACGCAACCCCCGCTTTGGCTCCACCTTTGCGGATCTCACCAAGCAGCCGATGGAGGTGGTCGACCGCCTCCCAGTGCACGGTGATCTGCCAGGCTCCGAGCTCCAGGAGCTTTGAGAGGTAGGTGTCTGGATTGGACACCATGAGGTGGACATCCAGGGGCAGGTTCGGAAACTCTCTCGCCAGACTCTCGATCAGAGGAAATCCGAAACTCAGATTCGGAACAAAATGACCATCCATGAGATCGAGGTGCAGAACATCGGCTCCGGCCTCCACACAGCGCTGCACTTCTGCAGCCATTCGACCGAAATCGCAGGCCAGAAGAGAAGGAGCGATCAGGACGCCGGTCACCGCCAACCCCGTCGGACTGTGAGGTGCACCCGTTCGCCTCGAGGCACACTCTTGCCGGCGGTGGGGTTTTGCTTAACGACTTCTTCATCCTGTCCGTACTCGGCCTCTTCAAAAGTCACCTTGCCCACCTCCAGTTTGGCGTTGGACAAAGAAATTTTGGCGGTTCGTAGGGACTCCCCGGTCAACCTGGGCACCTCCATCAATTCCGGTCCCAGGGACACCACCACCAGGATGGTACGACCCTCGCGAACCATCTTGCCGCCCTCAGGGTTCTGGCTCAGTACGACTCGCTTCTTCACGACCTTGTCGTAACGGTTTTCGTGGACCTGCAGACGCAATCCCACCGATTCGATAGCTTCGTAAGCTTCTTTGATCTCCATCTTGGTGACATCGGGAACTTTCACTTCTGACGGCACTTTGAGATAGTCCCGGTAGATGGTCAAGCCAAAGATGCTGATCGACCACGCCGTGGCCGACAATAAAAGCAGGGCCAGTCCCAGGGGAAGCAGCTTTTTCAGGATCGCCAGAAAGGTTCCAGCAACCGCTTCGGTAGGCGGTGCAACAGGCAAATCTGCCTCATCTTTTGTGTCTTGCTCTTGGTTCATTGATTGAAACTCTTGCCGCTAGCCTTCAGCTCTCTAACTCACCCGAATAACCGTGGTCCTTAATTAAATTACTTTCCAAGTCCTCAGCCCCTTCCCTGCGCGGGCAACGACCGGGGGACTAATCCACCCACGGGGCAGGAGTAAATGCCGGCGTGGGCAGAGGATCCAGAACTTGAGCCGCATCCGGAGATAAGCCCGGTTCGGCTATCACCAGGTCCACCGAACTACCGGCCAGCACCTCGATCCCGGCGCTGGGCCGTTGCCCCAGGACCTCTCCGGCTACCGGACCGTAGCTCTTTCGAACGCTGCCCACCACCAGGTCTGCCTTCTCGATCTCTACTCGCGCTTGCTTTTCACTCATGCCGGAAAGACCGGGAACTACGGCCGAACTCGAGGTTCGGACCACCACGGCCGGAGAGTCCGTCGGCAACGGATCCCCGGGGGGAGGATCTTGAAAGGTTATGACCGCCGACTCCTCGGCCGACTCGGCCAACTCCACCACGATGCCTTCTTTCTCGGCCAATTCTCGAGCCCGGGCCAGGGTCATTCCTTCCAGGCGGGGAGCGTGGAGGGTGGTCGACATCGGATGGTCAGGATGCTCGAGCGGCGGCACCGGAATCGGAACGAAAACCGTGACCCGAGAGCCCACCGGCAGCTTACTCCCGGGAGAGGGCTCCTGCCGCAGAACTGTGGCGATATCGCCGGCCAAAAACCCCGGTTGGGCAACCTGCATCACCACGATCTCCAGACCCAATTCCTTCAAATTTTGTCGGGCCACGGCCGGGGTGAGTTCCACCAGATCGGGCACCGTTTGCTCACCCCTACCCCCGGAGATGGTCAAAACCACCATATCTCCTTTTTGCAAGGATGACGGACCAGCGGCCGGTTCCTGGGAGATCACTTTACCGATCTCGACCTTATTGCTACTGGCCTCTTTAAAACTCACCTCCAGCCCCAATCGGCGAACTTCGTCCTCGGCTTCGGACCGGGTCTTGCCTACCACATCAGGGATCTCGATTCCAACAGGCTTTTCTGCCACGGTGAGGGTTACCACCGTACCTACCGGGACCGGGGTCTGAGGGGCGGGTGTCTGGTTGAGGACCTGGTTCGGCTTGATCTCGGGATCTCGGGAGGCCGCGGTCGTCACAACGACCTGCAGGTTCAGCCCCTTTAAGGCGTCTTCAGCTTCCGCTTGAGCCATACCAACCAGGTTGGGCACGAGCACTCGAGTAGGTTTCAAAAACGTATAGACACCGACCCCCCCCACTAACAGCACCAACAGCAATAACCAAGCCTTGGAAGGCCCGCTACTTTTGCTCTTTGTCTTCTTCTGCTTCTTGGCCAAGCTTATCCCCTAACGAAATTTGTACGAATCGAACGACCACCACGTTCGTAACCAAACGTTCCGGGCCTGCCCTTTTTAATTCGACACTATTCAACCGGTTTGTCGGGAAACTGTTTTATTCCACACGATTAACTCATGCCGGGAAGGATGCCGGAGTCTGTTGGGGAAGGTTTCTCCTGTACATGCTATTGTGCGCGCTTTGCCGATCTTCTGGAACAAAATTTCGGCAGTATCGATGCCGTGCAATCCCGTGTACCTATCGGCATAGCTTCGAACAGGAGACGCCCCTGTTCGTAGGGAGAGAATAGCACCCTCGAATGAAGAAAAAGCAAGGTCAGCCCGGGTTAAAACCCGAGATGCCTTCCAAGAGTAGTGGGAAAGGTTTGACACGAAAGTCCGACCTTTCCAAGCGCACTGCACTCACGAAGGATTTCGACAAGCCGATTTACGGTGACGTCAGCGATGAAAATATCGAGGACGAACTGGAAGAGGTTGAGCAGAAGCTTGGGGAGTCGCCGGCCGACCGGGAACTCCACATCCAGAAGTACAAACTTTTGCGCAAGCTGGGCGAGCGTGGCAAAATGCGAGCTTGCCTCCAATTTGCGGCTCGAGAGCTCAAAGACCCCTTCTTCGGTATCAAATTGGCCGAAGCCCTGGAGGAAGAGGGGCGCTACCCGGCTGCTCTGGAGTGGCGTCGGTGGGTCATCCAGTTCGGAGCCGACGATCCCGATTCCGTGCGTCGACTGGCCGGCACGGCCGTGAGAGCGGGGGACTTTCAGACCGCTGAGCAGTCTTATTCCAAGCTGGTCGATCTGCGCAAAGACGAGCCCGACCCCCTGGGTGGAACCTTTTATGACGAGATGCTGGGCAAAGGGTTCGACCCCGGCAAGCGTCGCGAACTCCAGAAGATCGGCCTGCGCCTTTTGGCCAAGGCCCTGAGCTTTCAACCCCAGAGCGGAAACTTGTTAGAGTCGGCGGCCCGTTTGAGCTATCGGGTTCGCGACCTGGAGGCGGCCCGGGCATTTTACAAACAGGCCATCTCCACCAACCCCACTCACCGCAACATCCGGGAGTGGAAGTGGGAACTGCTGAGGGTTTACGCCGCCTCCGGCTACCAGGACGAATGGCGCACCATGAACGGCCAGTTCACCGCTGAACTACAGGAGCATCTCAAGAACTATCGGGGAGACTCCCGGGCCTGGACCATCCTGGCTCGACAGCAGATTCAAGGGGGCGAATTCGAGCCTGCCATCGAGACCCTAAAAAGTGCCCTGCGAGCGGACACGCGCAATGCCCAAGCCCTGTGGGAGCTCGGTCGCTTGTACGTGCGCATGGGTCGCTCCCAGGACGCGGTCGAATACTACAGCGAGATCATCTACGACCCCAACGAAAAGCGGTCGGTAAGGCGCGCCATCGAGCGGGCTTTAGCCGATCTCTATTTTCGAACCGGTCGTTATCGGGAGTCTCTGGAGATCTACCAGCGCGAACTAGAGTCCAACCTCACCATGATCGCCCCCATCTACGAAGCGGTCGAGGAGCTTGAGACCGCTCAAGACCTGTACATCCGCTCGGTGAAGCAGAGTCCCAGGGACGCCCGGTCCCATCTAGGTCTGGCTGAGTACTGGGTGCGTCGAAGCGAATGGGAAAAGGCCGCCGATTCGGCTCAGCGGGGGCTCGAATGCACATACGCCACGGAAGAAGTGCACTCCAACCTCGCAGTGGCTCTGGCTACCTCGCAAATGCGGACCAGCCAGATCGAAGCCGCCTTGCAGACCATGGAGGAAATCTGCCAAACCTACCCCGACTCGATTCACCAGGTCTTTCGCAAAGTCAAGATCCTGGTCATGCTCAAACGCCGAGACGAAGCCTTGAAGTTGGCCGAAGAGGTGCGAAGCTCAGCCGAGCATCAAACCGGCTGCGCTCCCGCCGAATCGTCCTTATGGAGCCTGTTGGGCGACTGCCACTCTTTGCTCGGCAATATCAAGGCCGCTGAAGAGGCGTATAGCAACGCTCTCAAGTACGATTTTATGGATTCCATCGCGGTGCGTGGTCTGGGAATCGTGGCCGAGAAGCAAAAGGACTCCACTCGAGCCCTGGAGATGTATCAGCGTTTTGTCCTGCTCGACCCACTGAACCTCGCCACCCCTACCATCCGCGATCGGATCGAAGAACTGCGAGAAAAAGTGGGACCTCAGGCGCCCGCTCCTTCGCCGACACCGAGTCTTGAGGGAGAAGGCCTGGGCGATGCTCCCATGGGAGGAGCCACCGTGGCCGACATGCCCAGTAAAGTCATTCCTCCCCCACCCGAGGTGCCCGAAGAAAACCGCCAGGGCTGGCTTGGTAGCGGAGACGATGACGATTGGTTTGAACCCGAACGATAAAACCTATTCAGGATTTTTATAACTGGACAATTTCGTTACAGGGGAATCAATTTACTAGCCAGAACACACTAGCTCCAGATTGTTGACCGGGAGTATTGTTGTGAGTGTAGCTACAAGTTCTGATCCTAATTCTACTGTAGAAACAGCCTTGATCGGAGGCCGCTATCGCTTAATCGACGAGTTCATGAAGTGCCGATTTTCTTCACTTTATCGAGCCCAGGATGAATTCACCAATCTGCCTCTCGTCCTGCGCAAGCTCGATGGGGCTCACAAACACATGAAGGCCGGTGCCAACGCTCCCTACCACCGAGAGGCCCGCATGCAGATCCTGCGCGAAGGTCGCACTCTGGAAAAGCTCCGTCATCGAAACCTCCCCCGGATGCGAGGAGTGGTGGAAGAAGAAGCGGACATCTATCTTCTCCTGGAAGATATGCCGGGTACAACCCTGCAGGCGCACCTGGAGAAAGAGGGGCCCCAGGATTGGGAAATTCTACGGCGCTACCTGAAGCAACTTCTCTCCGTCACGGATTATCTTCATACCCGGGAGACCCCGATCATCCATCGCGATCTCCGACCGGACACTGTGCTGGTGACCCCTTTCGGAGTGATCAAATTGGGAGAGTTCGGACTGGCTAAGATGAACCTCCAGGAAGAGACATCCAGCAAGGCCCAGACAGCCTTCCGCAGCAACGGCGATCCCTACTTCGCTTGCCCCGAGCAACTCATGGGTGAAGCCAGCCAACCCCGCCACGACCTTTACGCCATCGGCGCCATTCTCTACTACCTGGCCACCGCAGAGAAGCCTCCTCAAGCTCTCACCCGACTCGGTGGCACAGAGTTGAAGGCCATCAAGGAGTTTCGCCCCGATGCTCCCGAAAGCCTGACCAATATCATCGAGAGTCTACTGGACGCAGACCCCAAGAAGAGACCCGCCACCGCAGCGGAATTGCTGGAGCAACTCAAGGACCCGGAAGGGGAATCCCGGCTCCCCCAGCTGGTGATGGAGTCCGAAGAGACCCAGCCAGAGAGCGATGAGTTTCCCACTTCCTTTAAACTCGATGAGCCTGGCCAGCCCAAAAAGCCCAGCGAACCGGTCGCCGCCAAGACTCGGGCCCGCAAGTCCAGCATGTGGTCCTTGCTCTTCGGCAAAAACAAGGAGCAGGCCGAGGCCGGCGAGCTTGAACCCGCCGCGACACCGGAAAAGCAAGACCGAGCCTCCGAATTTCCTTTCGTCGACCTGGCCGCCTTGAGTCTGGACCGAGAAGTGGGCCAGACCCTTTCAGAAGCCCTCTCCAGAACCATCGGTGGGATCTGCATCGGCAAGGTCTCCGAGAAAGAGATCACCGTCGCCTGCAAAGACCCTTCGGACGTACACATCTACGACAACATCGCCATGGCGGCCACCCCGGACTACCGGGTCAACCTCTTACGGGCCGAAGCCAAGCTCGTGGAGAACGCCCTGGAGTTTGTGTTCCGAGGCCAGTATCTGGCTGCCGACACTTCCTGGGCAGTCTATCTGGAGCAGAAGCAACTCGATAGCGAAAAACTTACCATGACCAGCCAGAGTGCCCCGGTCAACTTCGATGATGAAGCACTCGAGGGTCCCGTCGTAGACACCGTGGACCGGATCGTCAAGGAAGCGATCTCGGCCGGGGCCAGCGACATCCACCTGGAACCGTACGAAGCCGGGCTGGACGTACGTTACCGGATCGACGGGGTCCTGAGACGAGTCAATCAGGTCCACAACAATCTGATGTCAGCCGTGATCAAGCGCTTGAAAGTCATGGGCAACCTCGATATCGCCCAGGAGCGGATGACCCAGGGGGGCCGCATCTCGCTGAGTCTGGGTACCAAGGAGTACGATCTTCGGGTCAGCGTGGTCCCGGTACCCCTGGGCGAGAGTATCGTGATGCGGGTCTTGAAAAAGGGTGCCTTCACTTTAAAACTTGCCGATCTGGGCTTCGACCAGGACCGGGAAGAGCAGTTTCGTAGTTTGCTCAATCAACCGTACGGTATGATCCTGGTCTGCGGGCCAACGGGTTCCGGTAAGAGTACGACCCTTTACGCGAGCCTCAAAGAGATCGCCCGACCGGACCGAAAGTTGATCACGGTGGAGGACCCCATCGAGTATCAGATGCCTGGCATCATGCAGGTTCAGGTCAACCGTGCCCCTCGAGAGGAAGAGAAGAAGCTCACCTTTTCCAAGGCGCTGCGAGAGTTCTTGCGGCAAGACCCCGATGTCATTCTGGTGGGTGAGATTCGAGACCAGGAAACCGCGGAGATCGGGATCCAGGCCGCCCTTACCGGCCACTTGTTGCTCTCCACCATCCACACCAACGACTCCATCGGTATCGTCAGTCGTCTGAAGGACATGGATTGCGAACCCTTTCTCATCAGTTCGGTCCTGCTGGGAGGCCTGGCCCAGCGGTTGGCCAGGCGGCTCTGCTCCAACTGTCGAGTGGAAGCAAAGATTCCGGACCGCTACCTGGAAATGTTTAAAAACGCCGGGGTGGAACCGATCGCCTACGATAGCCACGGTTGCCGGGAGTGCAACGACACCGGGTCTCGGGGAAGGGTGGGGATCTATGAACTCCTGGAGATCACTCCGGAAATCCGGACCCACATCACCAATGAGGATTCGGAAGAGATGATTCGCCAGACCGCCCTATCCCAGGGGTACCGACCTCTTCTGACCGACGGTTTGCAGAAGGTGGCCCAGGGAGTCGTCTCTCTGGAAGAAGTTCTACGCGTTTGCCGCACGCTTGGGGAAAGTAAGAAAAAGGCCAGCCATTGAAAGTCTACAAATACAGCGCACTCGACAAGGACGGCAAGCCCGTTGACGGTGAGCACACCGCGGCTGACAAAGAAAATCTGCTGAGCTACTTGCGCTTTAACGACCTGACGCCTCTCTCCGTGGAAGAACTGGGCGAGTCGCAAGACAAACCTCCGGTCCCCAAGGATCCCTCTTCGGAAACCTCGGCCACGGCGAGCAAATTCGCGTCGAGCCCGTTTAAGACGATCAGTAAGAAAACAACCACGGTTTTCACCCGGCAACTGGCGACCACTCTGCACGCCGGTCTACCTCTCCTTCGAACCATCAGCCTGTTGCACCGGGAGACCTCAAACGCTCAATTGAAGGCAGTGCTGGGGTCGCTGGGTAAGAAGCTCCAAAAAGGCGCCAGTCTGTCTGACGCCATGGGAGATTTTCCCAATATCTTTGACTCCCGCTACATCAACCTGATCAAGGTGGGTGAGATGTCAGGAGATTTACCCCACTGCGTGGGCCGTCTGGCCATCCTGATGGAGAAAGAACAGGCTTTGGCCCGCAAGGTGAAAGCGGCCATGGCTTACCCCTCCTTCATTTTCCTATTCACCACCATGATGACTTACGCCCTGGTGGCTTACCTGATTCCCCTCTTCTCGCCCATGTTTTTGGCTTCAGGACTGGATATCGAGCGGGACTACCCCCTCACCCATATGCTTATGGGGGCCAGCGAGTACGCCACCGACCCCTTCTCCATGGGAATAGTCGTGGCGCTCATCATCGGTTTTTTCCTGACCCTGCGAATAGCCTCTCAAAAGCCAGCCGGCCGACTGGTGATCGATAAAGTCAAGCTGTCCATCCCCTTTCTCGGCAACGCCATCAAAGATATCACTGCTGCTCGTTTTGCTCGCAGCTTCTCCACCCTCTTGCAGTCGGGCGTTCCCCTGGTGGAGGCTCTTCGCCAGGTGGCCGGGGCCTCGGGCAACGAAGTGGTGGCTCAACGGATCAAGGGGGTGGGTCGTAGCATCCAGGGCGGAGAAAAGCTCTCAGAGACCCTCAAGAAAGCTGATATCTTTCCCGATCTTTTGATCCAGATGACCGCCATTGGCGAGGAGGCCGGCTCCCTGCCCGATATGCTGGAGCGGGTCGCCGATTACTACGACGAAGAGGTGGAGGCGAGTATCGCAGCGATGACCGCCCTACTCGAGCCAGGTATGATGGTCATCATCGGTGGCCTGGTGGGGGTCTTTGTCATGGGAGTTTTACTACCAATTTTGGGTATTTCATCAGGAATGGAGAATCAACTATGACGGCTACCGCCACCCTCCCCGATTTCTACGAAAGGCTTTCTGCCGCCCGCACGCTCTCTCAGTTTCAGTTGGAAACCGAGAAGTGCGCCGTGGAGGTAGGAAAGGTTTCGGAAGCCTCCTACTACGTCTTCTCTCCCGACACTTCCGAACTCAAGCGACTGTCCGAAACTCTGGACCTTGACCAGAGCTCCCTTCCGGCAAAGTGTGCTCTATTGAGAGAGGAGTGCCGGGAAGGCCTGGCTCTCTGTGTTCCGGTGCGCCACTTTGGCCAACTCGTAGGGGTTCTCCAGGTCACCAGCGACCAGGAGACGCCGCCTGAATTGCACGATCTGCTGCGGGTAGTAGGCCAGATCCAGGAGCACGTGGTGGGGCGCGAGGAATCGCGAATCTACGCCGAGCGGAGTCGCGATTTGATGGTCCAGGCGGTGGAAGCGCTCGGCTCCACCCCCGACCACGTGAAACGGGTGGCGCAACTCTGCACCGAACTCGCTAAACTCCTTGACCTGTCGGTGCAACTCCGCTATGACCTGTTTCAGGCTGCCCAATACCACGATGTGGGGGTCTTGACGCTCCAGGGTCAGTCGAGAGACGAAGCCCATCGGGCCCACCCCACAGCGGGTGCCGAGTTCTTGAGGACCAGCCGCAACTTGCGCCACCTCGCCCCCTTCGTTGAAGCTCACCACGAACGCTACGACGGAAGCGGCTTTCCTCACGGCCTGTCGGGCGACCAGCTTCCCATCGATTGTTGGGTCATGCCGCTGGCCGAGCATCTAGATGAATTCTGGCAGCGCAGCCTTCGAGACACCTATCGCGACAAGCTCAAAGACTTCTTTAAGTCGGAAGCCGACCATCACCATCCGGAAGTCATCGACGCCCTCTGCGGTCTTGCCGACTCCGGACGACTGGAAGAGATTCTCAGTTAGAGATTTCTCAAAAACTTACAACTTATCCAGAAAGGTGGTCCCCAATCCCAGCAGCAGAATAAAGCCGATCCAGTCGGTGAAGGTGGTGAGCCAGACCGTGGAAGCTAAAGCAGGATCGATCCGCAGCGCCTTGAGGCCTAACGGAATGAGTGACCCGGCCAGTCCGGCACAGACGATGTTCAACATCATGGCCACCATGACGATACCAGCCATCCAAACATTCTTTGTCAACAGGTAGGCCAGGGTACCGGTGAGGAGCCCGGCCAGCATCCCATAGAGCAATCCAAATCCCATCTCTTTGCTCACCAGGTGGGAAACGTCGCGCTTGTAGATCTCCCCCAGGGCCAGTCCGCGCACCACCAGAGTGGTGGTCTGGCAACCGGTGTTTCCTCCGTGTCCGGCGATGATCGGCATGAACGCGGCCAGCAGGGCAACATGGGCCAGAGTGCTTTCGAACTGGCTCACCAAAAAAGCAGAAAAAAACCCGATAGTCAGATTGACCAGCAGCCACGGAACCCGCCGCCGCAGGGTTTGGCCGATCGTAGACAGGGCGTCCGACTCAGCGTCCAAACCCACCTGCAGGTAGATATCCTCGGTAGCCTCCTCGACTTGAACATCCAGGACGTCATCGGCCGTCAATACGCCCAACAAGACGCCCTGGTTATCCACCACCGGCAGCGCCAACAGAGCGTAGTGACGCAAGCGTTCGGCGGCCGCTTCCTGGTCCATGGAGACTTCCACCGAGATCACGTCTCGGACTTCCACCTCCGATAGCAAGCTCTTGGCATCGGCTGTGATCAACCGCCGGAGGTCGATCACCCCCTGCAGGACTCCGTCCAAATCGATCGTGTAGAGATAGAACGGGTGTTCGGTGTCCGGGGAGAGACGCCTCAAGTAGGCCAGCGCTTGCTCCACATTCCAGCCACTCTGCAGAGTCAGGATATCCCGCGACATCCAGCGGCCGACCGAATCCTCGGGCATGGACAACACATCGTGAACGTAGGCCGAGGTGGGCATGTCCATAAGAGCGAGGATCTCGTGTACCCGGTCCTCGGGCATCTCCTCGACCAGGTCGGCAGCCAATTCATCGTCGATCAAGACCAACAGGTCGCTCAACATTTCGGGGTGGATGTTTTGCAGAACCTCGTTGCGGGCTGACTCATTGAAAAACTCCAGCAACGAAGCCAGACCCTGTTGGTCGAAGTAGCTCACCAGTTCCGCCCGTTTGGGTGGCTCCAGCTCTTCCAGAAAGTCAGCCTGGTCGGCCGGATGCAGTTCACTCAGTCGGCGATAAACCTCAGCGGCAGGCTCGGTTTCCACCACCGGGAGTAACTCGTCGTGCAGCTTCTCTCGGCGTTCTATCTCTTCCATGATATTTGAGGAAACCTGACTCGACACGCCACCGTTTCGGTTCCCTTTGAGTCCGAGAAGGCCTGTCAAACTTTTGGACCCATCTACTTTACAAAGCAAAGCAAAGCCACTATAGTAGGGTGCAATGGACGTATCCCAGGCGCTTGATCATCTCAACGAGATCCGCCACCACCTCGGTCGAAACGAAATCTATCGCGGCTATCGGTCACGAACGTTGGCCCTGATGGGGGGCGTGGGGTTCTCCGGGGGCTTGCTTTTGCTCCTGGGCTGGCCCTCCGCCCGCCCCCTGGAACGGGTCGGATTTTGGATCGCGGTGGCTTCCCTGAATATGGCCATCGCGGCCTGGGAGATCCTGGGCGATTACGGTGAGCAGAAGACCGATCACCAGCGCCGTATCACCCGGCGCACGGTGGGACAATTCATGCCTACTCTGGCGGTCGGAGTTTTGATGACGATGCTGTTTGTCTCCCAGGCAGACAGCTTGGACCTGCTGCCGGGGATCTGGACCATGCTCTTTAGCCTGGGGATTTTCGCTTCCCGACCCTATTTGCCTCGGGGCGTGGGTTGGGTGGGCGCGTTCTTCCTGGCTTCGGGAGCCCTACTGCTCTGCTTTTCGGAGCAGGCCCTGGCTCAACCACTCTATATGGGAGCGATATTCGGTGGCGGCCACCTGATGTTGGCATACGTGATGTACCAGAATTTGGAGAGAGAGAAGCTATGAGCGACGAAAAAGCAGGCGCCTATGCCTACGATGGACTGGACCGGGTCTTGCATGAAAAAGCCCGGCTGGGCATTTTGACATCTCTATTTACTCATCCGGAAGGCCTGATCTTCGGCGAGGTCAAGAGCCTCTGCTCCCTGACCGACGGCAACCTCAGTCGGCATCTACAGGTGCTGGAGCGCGAAGAGCTTGTCAAGATCGAAAAGGAGAGCGGGAGCGGCCGTCCCAAGACCACCATTTTTCTTACCGAGACCGGTCGCGAGCGCTTCCAGCAATACCTGGAAGAGCTCCAGGCGGTCTTGAAAGCTGCCAGCCAGGAGAGTGCCGGTGGTTTTACTTCCGGATTCAGCCCTGCCTGAGTGCTTGATGCGGCAGGGATTTTTTTTGCCCCAAACACTTTGCCTCTTAAAGCTTTCAAGCAGACATGAATTCTAATCAATAAAAGGAGAAAGAGCCGATGTTAGTGGTTCAAGCAAAACACCAGGGAATGTGCTTCGGCGTGCGAGATGCTCTTAATTTGATGCGGGGGCTCGAACACCCTGAGCGAGTCACCGTGCACGGTGAACTGGTCCACAACCCGGTGGTTCAGACGGAGTTGATGAGACGCGGCTTTCACCAACAGACCGAGGTGGGTCGCTCCCTAAAGGTACCTACACCAGAAGTTCTGATCACAGCCCACGGGGTCAGCGAGAAGCGCAAGAATGCTCTCCTGGAATCGGGATACATCGTCCACGACACCACCTGTCCCCTGGTCAGGCGGGCCCACAAGGCGTGTCTTCATTATCACAATCGAGGGTATTACATCGTGTTGGTGGGGCGCAAAGGTCACGTGGAGGTGGAGGGTCTGGCAGGCGATCTGGTGCACTTTGAAATCGTCTCGAAGATTGAGGACCTCAAATCCTATCCCCACCCCAAGATCGCCATGGTCAACCAAACCACCACCCGCCCTGATGAACTCAAACTGTATCACCAGCGCCTCCTGCGCTTGAATCCGCACCGGGAAGTCAAGTTGGTCGATACCACCTGCCGACCCACTCGAGACCGCCAGGAAGCGCTCGAGGAGTTGCTAGAGCGAGTGCAAGCCCTGGTCGTGGTGGGCGGACCCAAAAGCAACAATACTCACCAATTGGGGTTGCGCGCTCAAGAACGAGGACTCCCCTGGTGGCGAGTGACGGCCGCCGACGAGCTTCGAGCGGAGTGGTTCGAAGGTATCCGCATTGTGGGTTTGACGGCCGGAACCTCCACCACCGACGAAACCGTCTCGGAAGTCGCCCAGGCCCTGCGCAAGATCGCAGCCCCTCCCATGAGTGCCTGAAATCTTCTCAAGAAGGTTCCCACCCAACTTTTTTAAATTCTAGGACCTGTGAGTACGATTTATACGTACCCGGACGACGAGTTGGGGTATCTGGAGAAGCATTCTCAGTGGGAGCCGGAGGGAGGTACAGGGGTCTACCGGCGAAGCTTGCTGGTGTGGAAAAACTTTACTCGACGCTGGACCCCTTGCGACGTCTTGCTTTTCCTGGACGGACAGCATCTCTTCGGGGCCGCCCGAACCTCCGAGCGCGCCCCCACCTGGAACGCCGAGAACAAGTTGCTAAAATGGGAATCCCCACTGGTGGTGGTCGGGATCCCGGCATCCACCCGCCGCTACCCGGAGTACATCGGCTGGAGCACCGAACCCGGGCACTTCTCCTCTAGCGGTGACCATCACGCCGGCTTTCTGGTCGATTTTGTACTCCCTTACATCAAGTCGCTCTACCCTAGAGTTCGTTTCAAAGGGCTGATCGGCGCTTCGGCCGGAGGAGTGGCCGCCCTCTACACCGGGTGGCTTTATCCCAAAGTCTTCCCCACTATCGGCTGTCTGTCGGCCGGGCGTCACTACTTCACGGAATTGCTCGACCGCTTTGAGGGCCTTCCCTCTCCAAATATCTATCTCAGTTGTGGCGACCGGGGGATGGACAGAGAGTTCCTACTCCCCAATAAGGCTTTCGCTTCAGAACTCAGAAACCGCGGCGCCCAGGTTCGAGCCCGCTGGCACCGAGGGGACCACTCCGAGCCTGTGTGGGCGCGTAGGCTACCGGACCTGCTGGATTTTTTTCTTAATCCTTGACTTTGCTGAACGATTCCCTGAGCTTATCAAGAAGTTCCGTGTAGGTGAGAAATCCAGAGAAGGAGTCGATCTTGCGCCCCCTGGTATCCAGGATCAGGTAAAACGGGATCCGGTCACCCTCGAACCGGTGCGCGTACTTTTTGTACACCGGAGTTTTGGGATAATCGATATTTAAAAATTCGCACTTTAAAGTTCGAGAAAGCGCGACGTGGGCCATGGTTTGCTCCATGGCTCGGCACGCCTCGGACCAGTCGGCGTAAAAGAAGACCAGGGTCCCGCCCATGCCCCACGGCTCCTCGCTTCCCTCGCCTTCCACACTTTGTTGAACAAACAGATCGACGGTATTCAATTCGGGGTTTCTAACCACCCGGACGAGTTCCTCAGGTAGAGCCTTCAATTGCACCCAGACCTTGTTTCGCTCTTGGAGCGTGGAGACGGGAAACCCACCGAGAATCCAACCCTCTTCCGACTCTTCCACCTCGAGATTGAGCGCTTCGGCCAGTTCGGACAAGACGAACCGGATATCACTCGCCGTTGCCAAGACCTGACCCTGATACGGCTTGTTGCTCACAAACACGTTGTGGGCGAGCGCAGGGATAGCCATCAGGAACAAGATCAAGAAAAGCAGTCTGAGGCGCATAGGAAGGACCTTCTGGGGTCGGTTCAACGAGCCTCCTTCAAATCGTGATTCAAAGGGCTTTTGCCAGGTCTCCGGCGATCTTCTGGAGTTCGTCCTGGTCTACGGTCTTTGCGGCGTGAGCGAAGCTCAGTTGACTTTCACTGTCGATGGGCACCAGGTGGAGGTGGGTGTGGGGCACTTCAAACCCAGCGATCATCATCCCCACTCGCTCCGGGTTGAAGACCTTCATCTGAGCTCTGGCTACCCGGTGAGCCATCTTCATAAGATGAGTGATCGTCTCTTCATCGAGATCCACCCAGTGGGAGACCTCTTCTACCGGCACAACCAGCGCGTGACCGGGGCGAATCGGGTTGATGGAGAGGAAGGTGACGGCTTTGTCGTCGCGACAAATAAAGTGGCCCGGCAGGTCGCCGACGATGATCTTCGTAAAAATAGTGCTCATACAGGTATCTTCGAAAAGAAAGACACATCCCTTCCAATGCCGGAACTTCCAGAAGTTGAAACAGTGAGACGCAGTATCGCCGAGCGGATTCGAGGCCGCCGAATCGAGCGTGTTGTGGTGCGGGACAACTATGTCCTGAGAGGTCAACAAGTTTCCAGATTTATCGAAGGACTGGAGGGACAAACCTTCAGCGAATCGTGCCGACACGGAAAACTCTTGTTCTTTCCCCTGCCTAAGCTCACCCTGTGCATCCACCTGGGTATGACCGGGCAACTCACGGTCCGACTGCCGCACCGAGCGGATACTCCGTTTCAGATCCAGCCCAGGACAGGTCTGCAACGGGCCCTCCAGCATCCACCGGACAAGCACACCCACATCAGTATGGAGCTCGATGACGGCTCCGGTCTGCACTATCGCGATATCCGCAAGTTCGGACGGGTGTTCTGGATACCGCTGGAGGGACGAGAGGCGGTGATCCGGCACTTCAACCTGGGGGTCGACCCTCTCACCCCGGAGTTCTCCCTGCAGTACTTAAAAGCAGGGCTGAAGAATCGACGGGTGGCCGTGAAGGCTGCCTTGCTCGATCAAAAGTTTCTGGCGGGCCTGGGCAATATCTATGTCGATGAAGCCCTCTTTTTGTCCGGTATCCGCCCCGGGCGCGGATCCTACCGGGTCAGTGGCCGGATGCTCGAGGCTTTGTACCGGGCCATCGTGTGCGTCTTGGAAAAAGGAATCGAAGCCGGTGGGACCACCCTCCGGGACTTCATCAACGCCGATGGGGAGAGCGGATACAACCAGGAAGGGCTACTGGTGTACGGACGCTACGGCGAGTCTTGCCCCGGCTGCGGCAAGACTCTCAGGCGTGGCCTCTTCGCGGGACGAACCACAACCTGGTGTGCAAACTGCCAGGATTAGTTAATTCTTACCAAATATCTCATCATGGTGTTTAGGGGCCGATGAGGAGGGAAATTTAAGGTCAGGCAGTCCGGCCAGGCGCAGAGAACTCTCCCTCCGTGGTGAAACCTTCACCCACCGTGGGTAGAGAGTCGCGCTAGGAGAGAGTGGTAAATGTTGAAAACACTCTCTCTCTTGGCCGGGCTGTCATCCAGCGGCTCCACCCCATCCTCAAATCGCAACATTCTTTCCGTTTTGTTCACACTTTCGACATAGCTCGCACCCCCACCCGGGCTACAATGCAGCGGGGTCTTAAAAGGAGGCTTCATGCCAAATCGATATCAAGAAGTCGGCCTGTCGCTTGCGGGACCATCAAAACTCGAAGTTTTGGTGAGTTACGCAAGCGAAAGACGAAACTCATAAAATAAAACCCAAACGCCGCCTGAGTACAAGCGGCGTTTCTCTTTTCCGTTCTCCACGAGGAAATCAATGAAAGTTATTCAAGTTTTCTTCAACGGAGGAAAACCATTGTCTAATTCAGCTAACGCCAAGACGCTCAAGACCGAGTCCAAGCGCCGCCCGGTGCGTTCCAGTTTCCATGATCTCGATCTCAAAAACTGGAAGGACTATCCCGAACTCATCACCGACTCCTTGTGGAGCCTCGGCTCCCGCAGTCGCAGCAGCGTGCACAAGGGGGACTACCACGGCAATTTTGTGCCCCAGATCCCCGAGCAGATGCTCTCGCGTTTTACCAAGAAGGACGACGTGGTGCTCGACCTTTTCAGCGGAATGGCCACCACCATGATCGAGTGCCGGCGCTTGAGAAGACATGGGATCGGGGTGGAACTCCAGCCGGAGATCTGTCGCGAGTCACAAAAGCGACTCGAGGATGCGAAGAACCCCCACGGGGTTATGACCAAGATCATCCAGGGTGACTCCGCCTCCCCGGATTTACCAGACCTTCTGGCACCTCACCTCAGAGAAATGGGCAGAGAAACGGTGGATCACGTACTCTTGCACCCTCCGTACTGGGACATCATCGCCTTTACCAAGGGGGAAGACGAGCGGGACCTGTCCTCCTGCGAAAGCCTGGAAGGCTTCCTGGAAATGTTTGAACAGGTGGTGCAAAACGGCGTAAAACTCCTGGAGCCTGGTCGGTTTATGACCCTGGTGATCGGGGACAAGTACACCGCCGGGGAGTGGGTGCCTCTGGGCTTTGAGTGCATGGAGGTCATGCGCTCCTGTGGTCTTGCTCTGCGAGCCATCAACATCAAAGATATCCAGGGTAATGAAAAAGGAAAAGGCAAAAGTGGAAACCTCTGGCGCTATCGAGCGTTGCGAAACGGCTTGTACGTGTTTAAGCACGAATACGTCATGCTGTTTCGCAAGTAACGACCTGATCTGGTCCTAACCGCGCGAGGTCGCCACTACGGTGACCTCGTGGCGATTGAAATAAAGCTGTCGAGCCTGTACCACGGTATAGGCTCGACTTATTTTTTCCAGGGCATGGTCCAGGAGCGGCAACGGATTACCCCTTTTGGGCAACTTGAGGGTAGCCAGCAGAAACCCCCCGGGCTCTAGCCGTTCCTGATAACGCGCTAGCAGTGCGCTCAGCAGCCCCGGGTCCATCTTCATATCCGAGACGATGAGGTCGTACCTCGACTCATCCCGAGCCAGAAATTCCCCCGCGGTGGTCCGATGGTGAGCGACCCGGGAGAGAGCGGCGACCGGTGGCGAGAGCTCTGCCGGGTCCACCGCCACCACCTCAAAACCGCGCCCCCACAAAACACGGGTCCACCCACCGGGGGCGGCTCCCAGGTCGAGGGCCCGACCCACCGGTAGCTCCGGGAGTAGCTCCAGGGCTTCCTCCAGTTTACTCTCGGCTCGGCTCACGGCATCTTTGGCGCGAGGGATCCGGCAGACCCCTCGGGACCAGGGAGAGAGGTTGTCCTGAGGCCTCGAGCTACCGGCGAAGAGTCGGACCTGATCTTCGCACTGGAGGTGAACCGAATAGACCCGGTCTGCCTGTCGATCCGAGCGAAGTTCCGGGGGGAGACCCATGCTCTCCATCCAGCCCGGGATAAGCGAGCCAAAACCTAAATCCAAACGTTTGTTCGCGGAAATCTGAAAACTGAAAGTAGAATGCAGGTCGCAGGGCAGTTCGAGTTTCAGGGTACTCACCGATTCGAAGCTAGCACTTGGTAATACCGCTTGGAATGTCACCGGGAAACGATGTTGTAGAAAAAACGATCGAAATTCGGGTTCGAGCCGGCACAGCCCCGATCGCTCATCGAGTCGTTCGATCAGGCGGTCCTGCAATTCGTGCTCCAGGTGGTCCCAGGAGTCCGGGTCCGCCGAACAGAGGTACATTATGGCGCTTTTTCACCAACCGGGATGGCGAAGGGAAAGATGTTTTCCTCAGGGGGAAGCGGACAGGTAGCAAAGTGGGTAAACGCGCACGGCGGGTTGATACTCTTGTTGAAATCCAAAACCAGACCGTCCTCCCCTTCCCTCTCCAGATACAGAAATCGACAGGCCTCGTAGGTCGACTCCCCGGCGGTGGCGTCGGAGAAGACCATGAAAAACTCGGAGCTATCCGGCTTTCCGATCAGGCGTGCCCGATAAGTTTTTCCCTCCACTTCAAACTCCGCCAAACCGGGGCTTTCCTCGGTGGTATCCACCCCCACCACCGAGCCTACCGATACGGCGCGGGCATCTTTGGCGAGCCGCCCCGGGAGCTTCCAGGCGGGGTCGTAGACGAACCGGCTTACCCCTTGAAAACCTACCAGGGTAGGAGCCTGGGAATCTTTGATGCGCAATCCCGTCCAGTCTCCCCGCTCGATGGCGTAAAAACTGCGGGTGCCCCGAACCAGAAGCTCCTCCCCTTCCGGTTTGCTCAGGTCCAGAGTCACCGTCTCCACTTCCTGACCGGCCAGACTGTACCCAGGCTCAAGTTCGAGATGGACCCCGTCGTCCTCCACCCAGGCAAGACCAACTCCGTCGATCTCGGTGGGCTCTGCCTTCAGCCACTCCATACCCACCAGGCTGAGGTAGCCGTCGGGCCGGGTGAGCTTTTCGAGGCGTTGCCGGTGCCACTCTTCGTAGTTTTCCTGGGCCGTACCGGACCCCGCCATGGCCATCAGCAGGACCATCCCCAGCAAGATTCTTTTCATCGCTCTACCTCTTCTCGACTCAACAAAGCTCCAGCCAGTCAAACCAGACCGGATGGCGCTCCCTGTACCAAACCAGGAGTTCCTTTAATCGTTCCTTCTTTTCGCTGCTAAAGATGGTTTCCGGGATCCGTTCGAAGACTACCCGCATACGATCCTGAGCGGGAAACTCCAGAGCTTCCGAGCAAAGGGTTTGCAACTCGTTTCGGATCCGGCCGGAGTCGGAGATCTTGACCGCTCGCTCCCGATAGTTTTCACCCGCTAAGAATCGGCTCAAGAGCGGCTGAAAGATGGAGCGACTCGGCTTTTTGCCCTCCATCAGCCGGACGGTCAGGGACACCTTCTTCTCCACCGCTCGCGAGGTGAGCCGCACCGTGACCCGGTAGGTATCCTCCGCCACTTTAACCACCCCTTCGGTGGCGGTATACGGATCGAAACCCATGTAGCTGCCGAGAGCCAGAACTCCCCACTTTTTCTCCGGAAAGAAGTCGTCGGCCACCAGGGTGGGCTTCTCCAGGTTGATCCCGGCGTCATCCGCCTCGGCGATCATCTCTCGGTAAAAATCGCAGGTTTGCTCATCCGGCGCACTTCCCATAAGCCGCTCCAGTCGCTCGGCAAAGTCGGCGGCCTGGGGTACTAATCCCATGATCTTCTGCTCTCGGTCGTGGGGCAACGAAAACTTCGAGGTGAAGACCGAAAGCGAGATGTGCAAGTCGTGGATCGGAGCCAGGCTGGCCGCCTGCAGCGCTTCAGCCGAGGCTGCGTAACCGTCGCACAAAAAGAGATGGGTCTCCCCCTGGTCGTCCTGCCAGGTCCCCACCGCCAGAGTAGGCGAGTAGGTCCCAGACTCAATGAAGATCTCTCCTCCATTGGGTAGTTTCCACCCCTCTTCCACCAGATGAGCTCCCAACGAACGCCAGGTCTCCCAGAGCCCTGACAGCCGGGTCACCCGACTCTTGCCGCCCAGGGTCCAGACGTGCACATTCTCCGCTTTGATCCCCGGATAGGCCTGCTGGATCGACTTCATCACCAACTCCCGGGGGGTGCGATAATCCAGCAGCACGGCCTTTTCCGCCGCTTTGTCTTGAACCGCCCGGGGCAGAGTCAGGCAGCCCATGTAGCCCTCGTAAGGACGCACCACGTGGAGCGGTTGGTCAAACACGTGCAGGATGGTCATGGTACCTTCCTCGGCGCCTTTGGCAAAGCGCGAGGTGTTTTCCAGGGTGTCGACCGCCGCCCCCCAGAGGGTGATGCCTTTGTGGCGTATGTCTCGGTAAAATTCATCCCAGCCGTACCCTGGCTTGTTCAGGAGATCGATCACGCGCTGGTCCACGAACCGGGCCACCTCCGGCCGGGCGTAGACCCGTCCGAAGCCAAGATTGGGATTGGAGCCCATCTCTTCGGTCTCCCCGGCCTTGGGCATTAACCCTTCCCCCAGGCAGATCATGAGGGCGTGGTTTTCCGGTAGATGGCGGGTGAGGTACCAGAGACCTTCGCTCATGGCGTAAGCCGAAACAGCATCGGCGTCTTTCTTCACCTCATTGATCCCGACTTTGTCCAGACCCTTGCCTTCTCCAAAGCGCCCGAACAGTCGCGTACCCAGTGCCGTCAAGGCGCAAGTCATGGCGAGCTGTCGCTCCAGCCCTCCGGGCACAAAAGACATATCCCGAGGTTGGTTCGGTTCGGGGCGCCCCCGACTCCATTCGGTTTCCACCGACTCCAGCCAGATGTGAAAACGGCCCAGGATGGGGCGACAGTCAAAAGCCCATTGGGCCAACATATCCTTTTGTAATTGGGTTTTTTCTTGCACGATACTCATCGGTCGGCCCGTTCGCAGTCGCCTGAGTGGGGGCCTGCTGAAAGCCCCTCCGGCGTTTTTCTTCTTCAGTTCCAAATAAAGGAATCTCAACCAGAGAAAGCGAGTTGAATTCACTATGAAGACATGGATTGCCCTCATTCCTATCCTGGCCACTCTCACTTTCAGTCCGGCCTGGTCCGAACCGATACCGCTCAATCAGGTCGCCGAAGCAGGCCAGGGACTCCCCGAGCTTACTCAGGAGATGAAGGTTCGCATCGGCAAGAAAATCTGGCAGAACGAGTGTGGGGGGCGCATCGACGGACTCACCTCCTGGAACGCCGGAGAAGAGTTTCCCTCTCTCGGAATCGGTCATTTCATCTGGTATCCCAAGAACTTCGATGGCCCCTTCGAAGAGTCGTTTCATAAGCTCATCGAGTTCGCCCGGGCCAGAGGGGCCGATCCTCCCGCAGTGGCCCTCCATCGCCACTGCCCCTGGAACTCCAAGGCGGCCTTCGAGGCCGACCTCCAGGGCCCTGAACTCAAAGCCCTGCGCACCTGGCTGGCCCACACCGTGACCCTGCAGACCGACTTCATCATGCAGCGCTCTCGGGCCGCCTTGGCCAAAATGCAAGAGACCGCAGAGGCCGAAGAGAGAGCGCGCTTGGAGGCTAATTACAATAAGGTTGCCTCCACCACCAACGGGGTCTATGCCTTGATCGACTACGTGAACTTTAAAGGGGAGGGGATCAATCCGAAAGAACGCTACGGTGGAGAAGGCTGGGGGCTGATGCAGGTCTTATTGGAGATGCGGGACGTGCCTGCCGGACAGCCGGCGGCCCGGGAGTTTGCCGCTGCCGCCAAGCGTACCCTGGATCGTCGCATCGCCAACTCTCCTCCGGACCGAGGAGAAAGCCGTTGGCGCGCCGGCTGGCACAATCGCTGCAACGGCTACGCCAATCCGTTTTAGAGGCCATTGATACTCGGATGAGGAGACCCCATATTGGAGCAGGATAACACCCCTAAAGTTCAACCCGATGAGACACCGATGACGCAGGTCCTCCAGACCGGGGCGGCCCCCCTTGTGAGGCTCATCGAGAAAGCCCCTCCTGACTTCAAGCGTCGACTTTCAGGCAAGCTGGAGAGCGTCCTGAAGAGGTCCATCGAGCAGATGATGTCCACCTTCAACGACGATGAGGTCGAGCAACGTCTGGCCTCCGCCAGGGCCGTGAGTACCAGTGGGCGTCTGGGTCTGTCCGACCAGCGGATGGACATCATCGACGAACACGTGAAGGCCATGCGACAGGAAGTGAGACAGCGGACCGTGCTGGGCAGCGCGGTCACCGGGTCGTTTGGATTTTTAGGGCAGTTCGCAGACCTTCCTGCATTTTACCTGTACTCTATTCGTACTCTGGGCGAGGTGTCCGTGAGTTACGGTTTCGACCCCCGCTTGGAACGAGAGCACGACTTTATTCTAGAGCTTCTTCGTATCGGCCACGTACCCGGGCGCAAGAAGCGACTGGTCCAACTCGACGACCTCACTCGAAAAGCGCTCGAGCAGCAACGCGACCTCACTTCCGAGGTTTCCTACGCCCTGTCCGGCCGTGGTATTTCGGTTGCTTCCAAGCAGATCGCTGCGCTGCTGGCGACCCGCAAGATGGGGGCCATGATCCCCCTGGTGGGAGCGGTGGTCAACGCCGGCCTTAACTGGCACCTCATGGGCAACATTCTCGATACCGCCAACCGAGGCTACAAGAGCAAAGCCATTTTGTATCGCAACGCGGCCGACCAGGACACCGTCGTTTAAGGCTCCCGGTGCACTACCTCCTCCGCCTATGGGACGCGGTCGAACCCGACTGGCGCGACAGTCCTCCCTTGTCCGCCCACCTGCCAAAGTATCCGTGCAACTTCCTTCCGGACCGGGAGTGGTCGCTGCTGGCGCTGCACGACGAGAGCGTGGATCGGTTGATGCACCTGGGGGGTGGTCGTTTCGGTCCGATTTACTGTCTGCCGGCCTGTCGCCGCTGCCGGGCCTGCCATCCCAGTCGAATCGACCTGAGCCGATTCAAGATCAGTCGGTCCATGCGTCGAACCCTCAACCGAAACACCGATCTGGTCCAGAAAGTGGATCAAGTGCATCTGACCCGAGAAAAGTTTGTCCTTTTTGAGAAGTTCGTCAACGCCCGCTTCGCTACCAAGACCGAGCATCTGACCACCCCGGAAGAACGCCGTCAATTCTACGACTCCTGGCACCAGACGCCCATGGAGTGCACCCGGGAGATCACCTACTGGCAAGAGAATCGCCTGGTGGCAGCGACCACCGTGGACATCGGTGAGCGGGGCATCTATTCCCACTACTGCTACTACGATCTCAATCTACCCCGCCGGCGACTGGGAATTTACACCTTTTTGAAAGAGATCGAGATGTGCCGAGAGCGCGGTTGGAGCCATCTCTACATCGGTTTTCTCAACATGCAATCCAAAAAACTTCGGTACAAAGAACAGTTTTCAGGCCTGGAGGTTCTCGTACCGGATCGAGGCTGGGTGCCTTTCCAAGAAACCCAACTGGCCCAGGCTCCTCCGCTCGATGGGTAAACGGCAACACTTTGTTTACTCTACGGTCATCGAGTTAACAGGTTGTTCACACTGGAGCCTGTTTTCACACTTTGGTAACTGTACACTCAAGTGGTGACCAGATGTACTTTTAAAAATTTCTCCGACAGTTTTCAATCCACCCACGCGCACCTCACCGATGTGGACCGCGCGATCCTGGGAGCCTCCTTCAGCGGTTAACCACCCACGCCCCAAGCCAATAGAAAAAGCCCACCGGTTCGGCGGGCTTTTTCTATTGGTTTCTATGGGTTTCGGGTTCGCTAAGGGTCTAGTCGAAGGCGCGACGGGACTGAATGTACTGCGCCAATTTGCGGAACGTCACGCTGTCCAGGTCGTGGAATCTCAAACCGGAGTGGCAGGTGCCGTCTCCTTTGTGAGCGCTCCACTCGACTCGAGCTTTCACCTTACGAGTACCGATCTTGTGGCAGTCAAATTCAATAGTGAGTTCCAGGAGTTGTCCCAACTCGAGGGGCTCTGAAGTGGAGAGGCGGATGCCGGAAAGAGCGATCTCTTCGGTCAAGCCCATGTAGGCGGGAAGTTCACGTGAGGAGACCCTCAGCACCTTCTGCACGCGGGCCATCTTGGAAAGATCGATATCCAGCGACTCCAGGGTTTTATCATCCTCGGAAACTTTAGCGAGATACTCTTTGTTGCTGGGGTCGTAAGACTGGATGTCGAGTTTGGTCTTAATGGGTCCCACCGGAGTGGGGGCCTCTACGAACTGCTCTTGCAGATTCAGGGCCATGTCGGAACGAAAACTGAGGAGCCCGTCCCGGAATCCGGTGACTTGAACTCTTGGTATTTCGTCTTTTTTCTTGAAGAGATTCTTTAGAAAAGCGAACATTTTGAAACCCCTTTCAATGTGTTATGTGCCTATTGTATCACACAGTTGTAACAGTTATGTGATCTATCTCTCAACTTGATTTTTATTCCACGAAAATTCTCAGTAGGAGAATCGTCCCGACGCTCCAAACTCTCGGTAAAGTGACTTGTGAGTGCGGAAACAAACTGGAGTTTAGAGATTGCTGCGGCCGCTTTCTGGATGGCTCGGCCACTCCCCAAACCTGCGAAGAGTTGGTGCGGGCGAGATTTGTGGCCTTCGGTCTGGGAAACTTTGACTTCATCGCGGCCACCCAGCTCGAACCGTTACCTCCTGAGGTCAGGGAGCGGCGAGTACCGGAATGGGAGTCACTGGAGATCGTTTCCACTCAGCAAGGCACCGTCGATGACGAAACCGGCGTGGTGGAGTTCGTGGCGTGCTACCGAGCCGAGACCCGTCGCCTGCACGAGGAGACCTCACGATTTGTGAAGGTGGACGGAGAGTGGCGCTACCAGGACGGCGACATCCAGGACCTACCGGCCCCGGGAATCGGTAAGACCGGGCGCAATCAAGCTTGCCCCTGCGGGAGTGGACGAAAATACAAGCGCTGCTGCGGTGTTTAGAACGACGGCGGGGCGATCCGGCCACCGCCTCCCCCACCGCCCGGGTTGTAAACAGGGGGTGGGTAGTAGACCGGTGGCGGGTAGTATCCACCACCACCGCCCGAGCTACCGCCGCCGCTGACCACCGGTGCCACCACCTTCGGAGGGTGCTTGGCCAGGGCCAGGGTGACTTCCTTATTGGTACCGCTACCGAGTTCCACTGTTTGGGAGGCTGCCTTGAAGGTGTCGTTGCCGGCGAAGGTTATTTTGTACTTGCCCGACTCAGGAAGCACCAGATTGGCCTTGGCATCGCCGGAAACTTTGATCGAACTAGTGAAAGGGTTCTGCTCATCGAGGCTCTTCACGCTAACCCCGAGGCCCTTGGCAGCCGTCTTCTCGGGTAACTTGAAGCCCACCGACATGGTGGGTTGCTTGGCAAACTCCGTCTGCAAGACCTGCCCCACCGGGAAAGACTCCTTCATAGCCGGCTCCAGAGAAAACTCCACCGATACCGCGGGACGCTCCGAGGGCTTTGCCTTGACCGTATAGGTCCCGGGTTGCACCTCCCCCAATTCCTGGGGAGTCTTCTTGACGCCGTTCCACCAGACAGTAGTACCCTGAGGTATCCCACTCCAGGAGAGCCGAATGGGAGACGGGACCAGTTCCAACAAGAACTTTTTGGGTGGCTTGCCCTCGTCGCTCTCCCCCAAAGCAGGAACCAGCAGAGTCTCAAAGCCCTCTCGCCGCACTTCCATTCCGGAGGCGATCTCAGCCTGGGTCAGGGCAATGGGGGTCTGCCCAAGGGATTGCTCCCCGCGGAAAACCTCGCCTTTGGGCTCCGAGGCGACGATCATAACCGGAGTAGGAATCGTTTCGCCTTCAAGATCCGCGAGGAAAGGCTTGCTGGCGAGGTACCCCACTCCCAGGAGCACCAGACCGGCCACCGGTACCCACGGCCGTACCATCGGTTTCTTTTCGGACCCGCGCTTGACCTTGACTTTGCGCACGTAGCTGGATGCCGGTGACCGCCGGTGCTCGAGCGCTGCCGAAATCTCCGGCCCCTCCTCCTCTGGGCCGATCTCCGGAACAGGCTCCGGCTCGGCCGATACCTGAACGACCGGCTCCGGCGCAGGCTTCACGGGAGGGCTGGGGGGTCGGGGGGCTCCGGGGGGGTCGAAGACCGGTCTGGATTGCGGTTGCTCTGGTACTGGTACCGTTTCCGTTTCCGGTTCCTGGCGACCCGGCAAAGGGGGTAAGGGAGACAGCGGTTCCGAACCGCTGCCCGACTTGCGGGCCAATTCCAGGCGGGGCTCGAAATAGTCATCGTCTTCTGAATATTCGAGCTCGGAAGAGGGGAAGCTCAGCTCGGACAGAGGTCGGCCTTCATCTCTCCACTCGCGATTCCCAACGTCGTCGAGACTCGGCAACCGGAACTCCAGTTCTACCGGTTCGGTGCTGAAATCGAGCGGAGGAAGGAGAGCTTCGTTGGAGCTTGCCTTAAGTGCCGTACCGTTCTGTGAGGGGAGATCTTCTTCGGTGGGCTCCCCTTCCAACGGAAACAGGACCCTGGGATCGGATTCTTCCCCGAAATCCGGCAGCGGGAATTCGTCGGAGGTATCGATAACTGGACCGCTGTCGAGTTCTATGTCGTCAGGCAGAGTCAGCTCTTTCGGATCGATATCCGGCGAGGGAGTCATAACTCTATCTTTTTGACTAATTCGCCTATGTTCCTCGGTAAACACCGAATTTCAACGTGATTACAACTCATGAGAAGGGGAAACTGAACTTTGAGTCTAGATCTACCACTGCTCAGAGAGCATACACCTGGCTGCCAAGGCCGGATCCATCTGAATAACGCCGGAGCTTCGCTGGTTCCTTTTCCCGTGCAACAGACGGTGCTCGACTATCTGGCCCTGGAGCAGGAAATTGGGGGCTATGAGGCTGAGGAGCAGAGGGCCGAAGAGATGGACTCGGTCTACTCCTCGCTGGCTCGATTGATAGGGGCTGCCCCTCAAGAGATCGCGGTGACTCAAAACGCCACCCGGGCCTGGGATATGATTTTCTATGGGCTCAAACTCCGTTCCGGGGATCGGATAGTAACCTGTCGCGCAGAATACGCCAGCAACTACATCGCGTTCTTGCAGCGATGCCGGCAGACCGGAGCTGAGATCGTGGTGGTTGATGACCAGCCGGACGGTACTCTCTGCTGTGAATCTCTAGCCCGGATTTTGGATGAGCGGGTCAAACTCGTGGCCATCAACCATATGCCGACCAACTCAGGGCTGATTCAACCGGCTGCAGAGATCGGCCGGGTGGCCCAAGAGCACGGAGCGTTCTTTCTTCTGGACGCCTGCCAGTCGGTGGGACAGATCCCGTTGGACGTTGCCGAACTGGGCTGTGACGCTCTCACCAGCACCAGTCGCAAGTACCTGCGCGGACCGCGCGGGGTCGGGTTTCTGTATTTGAAAGAGAAGCATCTGTCTTACTTCGAACCCCCTATGCTCGACCTCCACGCTGCCACCTGGACCTCTTCCGACCAGTACAAGTTGCGGGAAGACGCCAGGCGGTTTGAGACTTATGAGATTTTCACTGCAGGGAAATTGGGGCTCGGGGCGGCCGCCGAGTATGCCCTGGAAGTGGGTCTGGAGGCAGGGTGGCAACGGATCCACCGACTGGCCGAGACCGCCAGGGACTCCCTTTCCCAATTGTCCGGAGTGAAGGTGCGCGACCCCGGTGCACTCCGCAGCGGCATCGTCACCTTCACCGTGGAGGGTCGGGATCCCCAGGAGGTCAAGGCGCAACTGAGGCAAGCCGGCATCAACGTGTGGACCAGCACGGTTCGATCGGCCCGAATGGATATGGAAGCGCGAGGCCTGTCGGAAGTCGTACGAGCCTCGATTCATTATTACAACCTGGAGGAAGAGGTGGAAGCCCTGGTGAGTCAAGTGGCCGGGATGGCGCGCTAACGTTTTGGCAGCGGAACAGCCGGGTATGGATTTGTGGGATATCCCAGAAAGATGTGATGAACCATGAATTTTCCTCCATTTGATTTGTACCGATTACTGGAAACTGTCTTTAAGCCGTCCCAGGGTGAAAAGATCGCCGTGTTGATCGATCTCGAGGACCCCACCGGGGTTCGCGATCTAGCCTTTCTAAACCAGGACGGGCACAGCATTCAAAAGATGGGATACAAACATTTTTATCAGGGTCTTCAAGACGGGGTGATGGAGCGCCTGGGCCTGGTCGGTGGCGAACTCTACTGCTACCGGATGACCCAGGGCAGCAACCTGGACCTGGAAGACGAAGCCTATGCACCCGACGGGCGGGTCTTGTCGTTCGAGAAGGACATCTACCCCCACTACGACATCTTGCTCTGCATTAGCACCCATTCGGCCACCGCGCCGCTCACCGCCAGCGCCAAGGTTCATAACTTTCGTGGTGCCACCATGCACGGCCTGAACGAGATCATTCTCAATTCCGGCCTCTCGGTGGACTACAACGAAGTTTCCAAGCGAGCCGAGCGACTGCGCCAGGGCATGTCCAACGCCGACGCCATCGAGATCGACTTCAAGATCAAGGGCGAGCTTTACCAACTGCGCATCGAACTCAACGGCCAGGACGCTCAAAAGAGCCACGGCCTCTGCCGCACCGCCCCGGACATCGCCAATCTACCCGCCGGTGAGGTGTATTACGTGCCCACCAACGGCGAGGGCCACTTCCCCATGAAGCTCGAGGACGGGAGCATCACGCTCCTGACCGTGAAGGGTGCTCGGGTGGTGGAAGCTCAGTTTGTCGAAGGCAATCCGGAAACCGTGAAGGCCTTCGACCAGAGGATAAAGTCCGACGAAGCCACCGGGTTTCTGGGCGAACTGGGTTTCGGCACCGAACTCTACCCCATCGCCAATCACGACATTCAAGACGAAAAGGCTTTCGGTACCTTCCACGTGGCTACCGGGCGAAACGACCACCTGGGCGGAGACATCACCACCGACAAGTTCAAGGAAAAGAGCAACGCCACCCACGACGACATCCTCTTCTCCCCCCACAAGACCCCGGAGATCGACGCCCCCACGGTCAGGCTCTACAAAGACGGAAAGGTCCACATCCTGTTTCATTCCTACCAGGCGGGCGATTATCTGAAGGAAGTCGTCTATGGGAAACCTGTACGAAACTGACAAGCTGCTGGAGGAGTACTTGCTCCTCCACTACGGCACCCCCGAGCAGATCTTTCCGTGGTCGTTCGGACCCCGCGAGGCCTTGGAGTTTCCCCGGCGCTGCGTGAGTGAGCGGCTGCGGCCGCCGAAGTCCGGCCGGGCCCTGGAGTTGGGTTGCGCGGTGGGCCGGGCCTGCTTCGAGCTTTCGGTTGATCATTCGGAAGTGATCGGGATCGATTACTCTAAGAGTTTCATCGAGCAAGCCCGGCAACTTGTGCGGGAGCGAGAAGTCCGGTTCAGCTCTGCCGATGAAGGGGACCTGCTCTGCGAGCATCACTACCGCTTGGAGGACCGCTTCCACCCGGAACGGGTTCAGTTTGAGGTGGGTGATGCCACCAACCTGAGGACTGACCTCGGGGAGTTTGAAGTGGTCATGGCCTGCAACCTCTTGTGCCGGGTGCCGTATCCCCAGGCCGTGCTGGCTCGCTTCCCCGAGTTGGTGAAGAAGGGTGGGCAGCTGTTGATCACCTCTCCTTACACCTGGATGACCGAGTACACCCCCCGCCGCTTCTGGCTCGGTGGGTTTGAGCGGAAAGGGGAAGCGGTGCGCAGCCTGGATAGTATAAAAAAGGCGCTGGCGGACAGCTTTGAACTCGACGAAGTGGTCGATATGCCGTTTCTGATCCGAGAGCACTCCCGGAAGTTTCAGTGGGGCGTCTCCCAGGCCAGCCTTTGGATCCGTCGTTGATCTCCGAAGTCGACTCTTTCAGCATCCTACAGACCATCGGCGAGACCCCCCTGGTTCGGTTGAACTCGTGGGACACACCGGTTCCAATCTACGGAAAGTGCGAGCACTTGAACCCGGGGGGGAGCGTGAAAGATCGACTGGCTCTGGCCCTGGTCCAGGACGGTGAGGCTAGCGGCAAACTCCGCCCCGGAGCCACCATCGTGGAGGCCACCGCGGGCAACACCGGCATGGGCCTGGCCTTGGTGGCCGCCGCCCGAGGCTACAAACTGGTCTGCGTGTTGCCTGAAAAGATGAGCGTGGACAAACGTCAGGCCTTGCGCGCACTGGGCGCGGAGGTGATCGTGACCGAGAACGCACCTCTTGAATCTCCTCTGAACTTTCGCACCCTGGCCGCTCATCTTGCTGTAGAGAACGGCTGGTTTCTGGCCGATCAGTTCGGCAATCAGGCCAACGTGGAAACCCACTTCCAGCACACCGGTCCGGAGATCCACCGACAATTGGGCAGGGTGCCGAGCGACTTCGTGGCGGGGGCAGGAACCGGGGGCACCATCTCCGGGGTGGGGCGGTACCTCAAGTCCCTGGACCCGGCGGTGCGGATCGTCTTGTGCGACCCGGTGGGGTCGGGCCTGGCGGACTGGATCAATAAGGGAGAGTACGGCCCCGACGGGAAGTACGCGGTGGAGGGGATCGGCAGCGGCCGAGCCCCCGAAATCATGGACCGGAGCGTGATCGACCAGGCCATCAGCATCTCCGATGAGGAGTCGTTCGAAACCGCCTTGTTGCTGCAAAGACGAGAGGGTCTGCTGGTCGGTGGCTCCTCCGGCACAGCCGTTGCCGCGGCCCTGCGGCTGGCCCGCTCAGGGGCGGTGAGCGGCCCCATCGTGGCCCTGCTGGCCGATTCCTGGGATCGCTACTTCAGCCAGGAGTGGATGGGTTTTTAGCGTGGATTTGCGCAAGATCTGCGATGAGGTAGGTCGCGAGATCGAAGGCTGGGAGTACGAACGGCTCCGGCAGCCGGCGGAAGTACTGAGCTTCGCTCGCTCCTACGACGGCCACGAAGTCTATTTCAGCCTGGAGGCTTATGAGGAAAACCGCCAGGGAGACCTCCACATCTGCGTGGACTGCTCTGCGCCCACGATTCAGCGAGGCGGCTGGTTACCTTCCTACGTCTTTTGGAAGCGTCCGGATGGCAGCGTGTATGCCGACTCCTCCTCCGAGTGAAGACATTCAACGCGGGGGACCCTGCCACGGCCCACCCTGCCATCGCGGGTCACCTTCCTTGTCGGCTAAACTTGGTCGGGATCGATACCCAGAGAACGTAGCTTCTCTTCAAGCTTCCCTCTTCTCTCGCTCTCTTCATCAGCCCGACGCTTCTCTTCATCAGCCCGACGCTTCTCTTCGTTTGCCCATTCACGATCAGTGATCAACAGTTGGCCGTCCCGAGTACGCAAGCGTACCCAACCGTCGACGATACCGAGTTGCAAACCCAACGAGCGAACGAAAAACCAGCCATCGGGTTCGGGGGTGAGGCCCACGTAGTGACCATGCCGCAAGGTGAAACCCTCGATAAAGAGAGTCTCTGGATCGACCAGGAAGTAGTCCTCTGTCTTAAAGATATCGCGATAGATGCAGAACTTCTTTCCGCGGTCGCGAACCTCGGTGCTGGGTGACAGAAACTCGATCACCGTCGTGGGCAGCAAGCCACCTTCCTCATAGGACACCCACTTGGTCTGCCCCCCCTGCACTCCACCCCGCACTGCGTAGAAATCAGGGCCCAGATTACAGACCCGAGAAGTTTGCGGATCCACGTAGTAGACAAACGAATTGCCACCCACAAAAGCTACGATCTGCTGCTCGGCAAAGTAGACCTTCAAGGGATCGACCAGATAATTACGGGTCTGTTCACACACCCATTCGGAATCCATCGGCTCTCCATCGCTGTCAGGAAGCAGGTGCCCGGCAGGCAACTCTATCGGTTGTTCCAAAGACATCAATATCTTTTTCCTCTGGTGAGTTGTCTTTCCCTTTAGGAGATTTAGCAGAAGATTGATGACATCACGAAACAGAGCTTTATCGTGACGCGGTGCGTCTACCTATGTGTGGATTCCGATGGGTGCAATGCTCGAAAGAGGTTGACTCTTGACCTTAGGTATCTGCGGTTACGGCACCGGTGACCAGCCTCAAGGGAATGATCTCGATACCTGGTACACCGGTCACTCTAGAAGAAATGGATAGGGCGATCAGAAAACGGGCACACACTCGTTGACAGGTCTTGATACCAACGTTCTTGTTCGTTACCTGGCTCAAGACGATCCCAAGCAGTCCCGAATTGCCTCCAAGATTATGGAGCAGACATTGACCCCGGAGAACCCGGGGTAAGCCAAGAAGAAAGACCAAGCCCCGCTTTTCGAGCGGCATTGCGGACATGGTCCCCCAGATTGGCCTCCAATGAAATACTCATCCTATCAACTTTCATGACAAGAACTTACCACAGTCTGTCCATACCGCGGTACGAATTTTCACGTTAAACTCAAGCGAGGCTTCGGGCTATTCCCCCGCCTTTTGCAACCCCGCCCAATTGGCGCCCAGCATAGCACCGCCCTTGGACAGCGCGAACGAACCACCCAGCACGCCCAGGTAGCTGCCGAGAGCCGCTCCGGTCACTCCCCCGGCAGAACCCGCCACGGCCTGACCGATGGCCCGACCCAGCATCTGGCCGCCGAAGTAGCCGCCCACCGCACCGGCGGCTCCCCCAACTACGGTGGGTGCGGAGAGTTTGGCCAGGAGCTTTTTGTCGTCACCGGTGAGTTTCTGCTCCTGCGCACCCATCAGGTACTTGGGAGCTTCCGGTTTGGTGAGCATGTGCAAGCCCATGCCCAGAGCGGCGCCCACTAGTCCGCCCACCCAGGATCCGGTCGCGGTGGATAGGACCTTGGCATGGGCTCCACCAGCGTGGAAAAACGGCGTGAATACTCCCCCGGCCACCGCCCCGGCGGCAAAGCCGGTGGCCAGTTTACCCAAGGCTGCCTTCTTATTGCGCGTGCCAAAAGCGGAGAAGGTCCTGAAGTCTTCACCCTTCGAAGGCTCCACCAGCAAACCCGCCTTCTCCAGTTCGTGAGAGACCGAGGAGGCCATCATGCCCAGCGGTCCGGTGGAGACGGTGAGCGCTGCGTCGGCTCTACGCTCGGCCTGCTCGGTGGTGATGGAACCGTTCTTGAGTTGTTGATTGGTCACGATCTGACCGGCCGAGAAAAGCAGGCTCAACGGAGCCGTACCCGGACCCATCAAGGCCGCTCCGGAGGCCATGTTCAGCTTGCCGTTGATGCGCTTCTCAGCATCCCCGCTCTCCAGGCCCTTCTCGTAGGCAGACGCGCCGCGGTACAACTGAAACGGACCGACCAGACTGGCTCCGAGGGCCAGCACGTTGCGCAGGCGGGGGGCGCGCTCGAAGGCGGTGCCGATCTTCTTGCCGGTTTCGCGCACCGAAGGACGATCGAGAGCCTTGTCTACCAGGCCCTCCTGGTGCGAAGCTTCCAGGGCGGCGAACTTGTCCGGGGCCACCCGCTGGAGGTGCTCGGGATCCATGTGATAGGCCGCGTAAGAGTCGGCGTAATCTTCCATCCGGTTGGTCTCGGCGTAGTGGCTGATGAACGGCTCATCACCAAAACCGCCCCCTCGAAAATTTCGACTCAGGATCGGGCCCACTCCCACGCTAAAGTCGTAGGTATGCCCTATCTCGTGGGTGGTCACTTCCTGAGCCCAGTCCTTGCCCAGCGCCATCTGATCGCGGTCCAGAAAGATCCGATTATGACTAAAGAGCGGCGTGGCCAGACCCGAAGCCCCAGCTTGCTCCATGCCGGTGACCACGTCGATGGTGGGGGCGCTGGTCACCCCGCTCAAGGGCAGTCGATCGAGAGCTTCGTAGATGATGGCCTTCTCGGCCCCGGTGGCTCCTGCCACGGTGGGATAGGCGATCTTGGGAAGGGAATTGGCCACCGAGCCCAACAGGCCCAATCCGTCGCCCAGTTTGTTGTCGGTCAGCTTGGACCAATCCTTGCCGGCCAACTTGGAGGCGGCCAACGCCATGGCCCCTCCGGTGATGGCCGCTCCACCGGTGGCGATGTAGAGATTACCAAACTTGAAGGCCAGGGGAGCGAAAATCATGGAACCGACGGTCATCCCCGTCAGCTGGCCCGCGATCAGACCGGTAACTTGCTTCAGGGCTTTTGCCCCCTCCAGCTTCTTCTCGGCGATGTACCCGGAAATCCGTTGTGCCTGAGCCGAATGGGCTGCTTCCACCGTGTCCTGGGGCAGTACGGAACTATCCGCTTGCTCGGGAGCACTACGGGTAGGCTGGGGCGGTAGCTGGGTTGGTCTGATCGTGGATTGGATAAGCATCGGATCCAATCTAACCAACCTACAGCTCGAAAAAGGATCTAAGTTGTAAACAAATGCTTTAAGCTCTGAAGATATTGAGACCTAGATCTGCACATTGACTAATCATGTAGACTAAGCTACGTTAGGGTTGTGAAGCAGGTCAACATTCACGAGGCAAAGACTCATCTTTCCCGTCTAATTCAGGATGTGCTCAACGGCGAGGAAGTTGTGATCGCACGAGACAACAAGCCCATGGTCAGGCTGGTACTCCATGAGTCAGCCCTACCCAAACGCAGACCTGGTAGGCTCCCCGGCTTGATTCTATCAATGTCCGAAGATTTTGATGCCCCTCTCGACGACTTCATGGAATACATGACTTGAACTACCTGTTGGACACACACACCTATCTCTGGTGGCTCGCCGAACCGGGGCGCTTGAGTAAGCAGGTACGAGAGGCGCTGGAAGACCAAAACGTCGCTGCCTTTGTCAGTATGGCATCGTTCTGGGAGATAGCCATCAAGAGTAGTCTGGGTAAGCTGAACCTCTCCCGCGGAGTGGAGCTGCTGGAGGCGGAACTCGGAGTCGATGGCTTTAGCCTGTTACCGATTCGAACCATCCACTGTGGGGGTGTGGTCGGGCTCCCTTTTCATCACCGAGACCCCTTCGATAGGTTGCTGATCAGTCAGGCGCGCCAAGAGGCGTTAGTTCTATTGAGTTGCGATACAATTTTCGATGCATACGGAGTTTCACGCATCTGGTGACCTTAACCAGCCGCTACGGCTACGAAAAGCTCTGAATCATACGCTCGGAGAGTTTTTGTAGGAACTCCCGCTCCTGCTCATCGGAAAACTCGGGGCTTTTCACGTTGATCAGGTCCACCCAGTGGATCAGGAGCAAGACCCGGGCCGCACGGCAGTGTTTGTCGGAGTTCTTGGGATCGAGCTGAACGAGCCATCGTAGCGTGGGGTGCAATCGATTGAAGCAGCAGATGTCGTCAGCCCAGTAGATGGGCGGACCGAGGATCCAACTTCCGAATCGAGTTTGCGAGAAAAACTTGTAGGCGTTGCGATGGGTCTGGGTTCCCAGCAGCGTCCTGGCTTCCATCTGCATGAGCGAGAGAAGACGCTCTTCCGGGGAGGCGTCGGCCTGGCGTTTGGGCACAGGCTTTTGCTCGGAAACACGCTTTTTCTGCAGAGCGGTCTCCCAGGATTCGGCCACGGCCTCCAATTTGCGTTGCATGGCAGTCAGCGGAGAAAAGCCCCAGGCCACCAGCTTGCTGACCTTCGACTTCAGCCGCTCCGTGTCCACCAGGGGTGGAGCCTCGTACCAATGCAGGCACTCTTTGCCCAACACGGCTCGAAGCAGGGAATGTTCGCGGGACTCGGGTTTGATCAGGGGCGTGTGCCCGGGTACTCTCCATCTTTCCGAAGAGATGAGCAGCGGCCCCCCTTCAGAAGAAAGCCGCGCCGCCAACGACTCACCGCTCACCCGGGTGCCATCCACCAGCCGAAAAAGTGGCAGTCCCCAGAGCTTCTGGGCCAGCAGGGCCCGCTGGTGTTTGCTGCTGCTTCCCAATTCGCCCTTGGTTAGAGACAGCAATTGAAATGCCCGGTCCTTGTCCTTTTCTGTAAACTCTCGAGCAGCCAGCTCTACCACCCAGGCGACATAGATCTCGTCGATTCGATCCTGAATCCAACTCCCTTCCGTCTTGGAAACTTCAGAGGTGGGATTCTTCAGCTTATCCCGTTTTCCGGGTCTGGCCGGGCGTACCGTGCCCCAGACGGGGAGCACGGTGTCGAGACCTAAATAACCCAGGGCCGCACCTTCTTCGTCAAACCCCAGCAGCGAGGTCTCCGAATTCGGAGCCAGCTCCAGGCTCAATCTCTCGTTCAGCACGTAGGTCCGCCGAAAGAGCAGTCGATCCGGGATACTCGAGGGTAGAGAAGCTAACTACTGCCGATCCTGCTCCAGCCGCAGAAGATGCTTCTCAGCCTTGTAAGGGGAAAGTTTGGTGCGAGCCCGGATCAGAGCGGTATCCTCGGGATGGGCCCGAATGACCAGGCGGTCCGGCTGAATGTTGGAGGGAAAATCAGGTTTCACGTAGGCCGGTGCGCAATCTTCGGCTTCCAGTTCCTTGAGGCTGGTGGTCCCTCCACCCTGGAGCGAGAAAAGTGGCAACTCACGAAACTCCTTGAGAAACTCCTCGGAGGCCCTGGTTTCCCGGGCGTACTCCAGGGCCCGCCGGCGCGCTACCAGGTCGTCGTGCTGAACCGCACACTTCAGGAAACCTTCCTCGACCACCCTGAGCAGTTCGTCCAGCAAAGCGGGAGGGAGCTTGGCGTCATTGAAGTCCTCCGAAAGCTCCAGTCGTTCGCTGTCGACCGCGGCCGCGCTTCCCCGAGGCAGCAGTTCCGGTTTCTTGCATACGAAGCGTCCGCCGTAGTAGCAGTCCACGTACCGCCCCTCTTCATTCAAACCAACCGCCACCTCCCCCCGACAGCTCCTCACCGACAGGGATAGACCACCGCGCCCACTCAGCACCTTGATCTGATGGTGAACCCGTCGGGCTTGAAAGCCCTGGGCTAACTCAAGCTTCTTAGCCAACTCCGAGGCGTTGACCCAACGAAAACTCCCTAAGTGCTCGCGGAGTTGAGCCTCTTGAAAGCCGCGATCCTTGGATTGCTCGTGCAGCACCAAACGGCCGGGGATCTGCACCCCCATAGGGCCGCGCAGCAATTCCCCGTGAGTCTCGAGTTCAGCTTTTAGTTCATGCAGGCTGTGATACTTCCCCGGAGTCGTCGATTCCAGGACTTTCTGGTCTGAGAAATCTCCCAGCGAGCCCGAGTACGCCTCGAGTAGCTTGAGGAAAAGAGAGGGGGGCAGCCTTCCGTCCTGCAGAGCCGACTCTTCTAACTCTCGAAACTTTTCCCGCAACCACTTGATCAAGAGCCGGTAGTTCTTATCCCGCTCAATGCCGTTCCACCGATCATTGGGATGAAGTCGCGCCAGTTCCACCGCCCCGTATCCACGGATCAGCTTGGTCATATTGACCCCGATCTCGTCCAGCGGAGCCCCCCGGAAAAAAAGGACGATATCGGCCTTGCTTCCCAGGAACTCGTAGTCCAGACCGATCTCACCCGTGAGGTCTTTCTTATCCAAAGTTTTTTTCCGATGGACCTGCTTCGAGATTGTCGGTTTCTGGGGGGAAGAGAGCTTCTGGTCCAACTCCGCCAGATAAGTCTGATAGGAGCGCAAATCTTGGACCTGGTCGCCGAGTCTACTCTTTAGAAGTGGAGCCGTGTTGCTCTCGTGCAGAAGCAGTGGTTCGGGCAATAAATCGCTCGGAATATTACTGGAAAAAACCACCTGGTTTCCCAGGGCTATAGTTGGCAGTTGCAAGATTTTCTCAAAACTTAAACGGGGGCCAGAGACGGTGGGAAAAAGGGAGATTCGAGCGGCTACCCTGGGGACTGGATGCTTCGTGTCGCGGAAAAGCTGGTCGATGTAATCCCGCAGGGCCGGATAAAGTTGCTCGCGGGTCAATTCAAGATCCTGGAACAAACTCTCCATATGGGTTTGCAGTGTTTTGAGTATGCTGCGAAAATGGCGCCCGCAGGGGCGGGTCCAGCTCTCATTGATCTCCACGGCTTCAAAGTTTATGACCGCCGTGGCCCCGGGTGGCAGATCATCGAGCCGTTCTGAGCAGAGTAGTTTGCCCTCATAGAGCATGTCGATGTGGCTCCCTCCCTGACCACTGAGATAGCCTATCTCGGCTTGCCAATCCGGCCCTTTCAACTGGCGGGTGGCCAGATAATTGGAGGGAGGAAGCTCGGTGGGGCGGGCCGATGCCTCCCAGTCGGCGATGCGCTGGAGGCGCTCCAGGACCTTGCGATACTCCTGGGAGGCGTCTTGCAATGCCCCGGGTAGAAGCTTGTTCAGAGTCTCCAAGACCAGCGGATGGTCGATGAGTATCACGGGATTTTTGAGTTGCAGATTGAGGGGCGTGGAACTATGGAACAGCAACCCTGTCACACCTTTGGCCTGGACCAGTTCGGTATAACTCAAGACCTGCTCCCGGTCTGCCATGACAAACAGAGGGCAGTTGCGCAAGGCCCGTCCGGCCGGGTCCGGCAAGGACTGGGCCAGGCGCTCCAGCAACTCCAGCCGGCCGGAATCGCCGGGTTGGTACTGAGCGACCTGGTCAGCCAAAAGCTGTAACGCAGCGAGCTTTGCTTCCCGTAAGACCTGCTGGTAAAACTCCCCTTCCACCACTTCGAAAAAAGAAGCGTCCACGATAAAACCGGACTCCGAAAAGACGGCTTGAAAGACAACTTCCGACTCCACGAGCTTTCGACCCACCACCACCCCGTGACGCACCAGGTTGAGGACGGAGGCTTCACCGTCGCACAAGGTGATCATCCGCCCGCCGGAGAGCGGAATCCTGGGCAGCGCGTGCTCATTGAGGGTGACCTCGCAGGGACAATAGAGCAAACTCCTTCGCAGGTGCTGGGCCAGATCCAAATAGGGTTCCCGAGGCGATACCGTGAAGAGCAGGTCCTGACCGTCCATTTCTACCCGGGGTTCCTCTGTGCAAAAAGGGGAAACGGCGTTGCGGGCTATTCCCAAAAGGTAGTAAGAGAGAGATTCCGGGCGGCTATCGAACAGATAGTTTTCCAGTTGGTTCAACTGCTCCAGAGCAAGCTGGGCGCCCGTCGCCCGAAGCTCCACCCGCTGCTCATCGGACAGGATCTCGATCGCCTTACAGCCGGCCGCTACCACCGCCTGCACCACCAAAAGCAGAAAGTCGTGTCGGTGGACCAGTTGAAAATGAGCCATCTTGTCCTTAGCCCGCTTTTCATCCAGGGTGAAATGCCCCACGGAGTCCAGCTCACTGTCCCGGCGGAAACGCTCCAGAAGGCTCATTCTGAAACCCTCAACTTAAGAGAATCGACGAGGTTTTGAAAGAGTTTTGCCTCTCCTTTGCGGTACAGATTGAGTTCTAGATTGACCATACGTACCAGCATTGAGACCGCCAATTCGGGTTGCAGCCGATACAGCGTCAAGAGCTTCTGCCAGTAAGGGTGGTCACGCCGGATGCCCACGGCGTCTCGCCAACTCTTCTCGTCGGTTCGACCTCGCTCCACCCGCTTACCAGGACTCAGGTAGGCGCAGAACACTCCCCTCCAACTGCTCGGCGTGTTGAGCGCATCCAGGAGAAAAGGAGAGACCAGATACTGCCGGGTGGCCTTCTTGAGATACCTGAGCAGCATCGCCTCCTCTTTCTCCGGTGTGGCAGCCCGATACTGAAAAAACTCTTCTTGTAAGGGTCTTCCCACGCGCCCGGTCTCTCCCAGGAACTGGAGCCGCTGATCATCGTCTGGATCCGGAATCAGTAGAATGGGGTGCCCTTCGGCTTCCGCGTCGGCCCACAGAGAGTCCACCTGGGGTGCGTGGAAATAGTGGGAAGGAAACTGATTCAGACTGAGACGACCCTCTCGGGTCGGGAAAGCTGCAACCTTGGCGATCTTGCTCGGTAGGGTTGGGTCCATCCTGACAGCTAATCGAGCGATCTCCCAGAGCCTCGGATCGTCGGTTTGCCGGATCTTCTGAAAGAGATCGAGGGGCATCTCTTCGTAGGCCGCCCGCTTCACCAATTCCATCGCCTTTTCGTAGCCCTCGTCCCGCAGGATGTTGTCGCGGCTGAGGGTGTGTTCGAGGTAGCGAGAACGAAGTTTGAAGCTGAGGTAAGGATAAGGTGATCCGGCTCCCTCCAGCAAGGTCAGACCCCGGTTGTAGTATCCCTGAAAGGCTTCTGACTTTTCCGACGGGGTGACTACGGCCTCGCTGCCCTCTACCTGCAATCGGTACTGGTATGGGGCGTTCTGAAAGTCGAAGCTCTGATTGATGGGCGTGCCGTTAAACAGGATGTCGATATCACTATATTTACACCAGTACACCAGGGTCTCCAGGCAATCTGCTTGGAGCTTCTCCAGGGCGCTCTTTTGGTAGGGTGTGAATACCGTGATGGTGGTGCCCTCCACGGGTTCCTCTAACTCCCGGCGCTCGAAGCTGCGGTCCGGGAGAAAGAGAATACGCCAGGCCTCACCGTGTTGACCGGTGTCCAGCACGACCAGTTCGGGTTTGACAGCAAAGATGGAGACAAATCCGATACCGAATTTGCCGATCTTGGTGAGGTCGTTCTCTTTGCTAGAGGCAAAGAGCTTGGTCAAACGGTTGTCGATGGTGTATCGATCCATGCCGTGGCCGTTGTCGGAGACCCGCACGTAGCAGCGACTTGAGTCGTCATCGAAACCCACTCCCACTTCGAGCAAGCTGGTCCCGGCATCCAGGCTGTTCTGGACGAGCTCCCGCAAGAAAGCCAGAGGCTGGGAGAACTGATTGATGAGTTGCTCGAGGGCGTTGGTGCTGCTGATGGAAGTCACGGTGAAAGAATTTAGGGTTGAGGCTGAGCAGCCTTTTCCGGGGGAGTCTCGGCGCTTTGTTCTCGAGGGTAGGAACTCTTAGCCGGCCCCAGGCCTTCGATCTGGTGGGCGAAGTTCAGGCAGGTGACTTGAACCTCGTTCTTGTTGGTGCTGACCACATACTCGGAAGTTCCCGGGCCCTGGCAGCCTGGTATCTCGGCCAGGCCTAAGGCTTGAACGGTAACCGGAGTTCCTGGTTCTCGTTCGAGTAAGTCCAGAGCGGACTGGTTGATGAGCTTACGGTTTTCCAGGCATTTCTCAAGCTCAAACGAGACGGTCCGAGGAAAACCCAGGGGCACAAAGGCAAAGACCACCAGACAGGAGACCAGGGGCAGTGTCTTGTGAAACCTCACCTCCTCGTTCTTCCACATTACCCCGACCAGGACCAGCAGAGAAACCAGCAGTATTCCACCAAAGATCAGCAGGCTGTTGGGGAAGCGCAGAAAAACCGCAAGCCCCAGCAAGACCCCGTAGAAAGCCGCCCAACCCAGGCGAGTCATGATCAAGGCTGCCAGGAACGGCAATCCGAAGGCCACGTAGAGCAGCGGCAGTGGTAGTAAAGAAAACGTAGCTCCTCCGTCTTGGACGAGAAGCGGTGCATAGTTAAAAGGTGTATCAGGACCCACGCTAGGCTATTCTTACTATCTGGGGCTCACCCTCTTCAAGGGCCACGAGAAATGACATGACACGATCTGTCATCGGGGCAGAGTAACCTGAGGTCATGAACCGCGCCTCCCGCATCTTCGCCCTCCACGAGTCGCTCTCCCGGGGCGCCCCTCCCCGCAGCGCCAAGAGCTGGGGCCGGGTGTTCGGAGTGAATGCACGGACCGTGCTACGTGACCTGGCGTTCTTGAAGCAAGAGCTGCAGGCTCCCCTGATCTTTGACCCCTGCCTCGGAGGATATAGGTACCTACAAACAAACAATCCTATCATGTTTGAGGATAAGCTTTCGAAGTGGGCTCGCCTTCTTGCCTTGATTCACCGGATATACGCTCAACCGGGAATGACTGCCGAGAAGTTGGCCGAGGAAACGGGCTGTGTTCCCAGGACCATTCGACGGGATATCGCGGAACTCCAGAAAGTCGGGCTCCCCGTCGACAACCACAACGGTTACCGATTTTCGACCGACGCCTTTTTGCCGTCCTTGACCCTTTCTGGCACGGAGATTTTCGCGCTTTTCGTGGCCGTCCGGCTCATGGAATCACAGAACCCCGGCGAATTGGCCGGGGAAGCCAGAGGCGGGCTGGAGAAGCTCCTGCGAGCCACCCCGGAAACCAGACGCCTGGATTTTGGAGAGCTGCGGGAAGCCATTCACGTCTCGGAAACGGCCGAAGACACCGGTACCCATCACCTCGCCGACATGCAAAAGGCCCTCAGCTCGGGGCGCCAACTGGAGCTGGAGTACCAGGGAATGAAGGATGAGATGGCCCGCAAGCGGGTGTTGGATCCCATGGGGCTCTTCTGTTTTCACACGGTCTGGTACCTCCACGCCTACGATCACAAGCGCCAGGGTCTGCGGAACTTTCGACTCAGCCGGGTTTCCGGGGCCCGCCTATTGGAAACCCCGGTCAGCTACCGTCCTCGGATGGAATTGGACGAGGTCGCCTATCATAAGTGGGACGTGGAGGGGGACCAGAAAGTCGATGTCGTGATCAAGGTCTCACCGTCGCTGGGCCGCTGGCTGGAGGAGAATCCGGCCCATCCCAGCCAACTACTGGAGAACGGCCAGGCCCGTTATAGAGTTTCGAATCCGCTTGCCATGACTCGCTGGGTCACGAGTTTGTACGGATTGGAAGTTATGGAACCGGCCATCCTTCGAACTGAACTCCAAAAGGTGAGCCAGGAGTTGTTCGAACTCTACGGCGAGTAACCCGGGGAGGTCCTGAAGTCTGGGGCGGGAAGTGTGAAGAGTATGAGTGCCCAAAGGCTGCTGGTGCCCCTGGACGGTTCCGAACTTGCCGACTGCGCCCTGCCCTGGGCCATCCTTATGGCCGGGTTGAAGGGGTGTGAGCTTGAGTTGCTGCGCTGTTTCGAGCCCCCGGAAGAGATCTTTGTGGTCACCGATTTCTTGCAACCGGCCTCCGATATGACCCCGACCGAAGTCATTCGTGCAAAGATCGAGTCGTATCTGGCCGCAAAGAATGCCGAACTACAGCCCCTGGTGGCGGTGACCTCCTGCCTGGAGGGAGATCCGGCGACCCGCATCCTAGAACGAGTCGAGGACCCTTCGATCGAGATGGTGGTGATGGCGAGCCACGGTCGCAGTGGATTAGGCCGCTGGTTGTTGGGTTCAGTTTCCACCAAGGTGTCACGAGGTCTGGGCTCCACTCCGATCCTGATAGTCAAGGCCACCGAGAAACGTCGGCAACCCAGACTCAAGCGGCTCCTGGTGCCCCTGGACGGGTCCCAAAGAGCCGAAGCGGCGCTCTCCGTGGCCGCGGACCTGGCCTCGAAGTCAGGGGCGAGTCTGCATCTCTATCAAAACGTGCGCATCACTCCCCTGGGACACCCGGAACTGGATGGCTCGGTCCAACTCGAGCTGGCCCTGGCCAAGACCTACCTGGATCAGATCAAACGGCGTTTCCCGCATTTAAAGATCACCACGCAGGCTCAGATCTCCGAACTCAAAAGCGGCATCGTGGCCCAGGGCGAAGAGTGCGACCTGATCGTGATGTGCAGCCACGGGCGCAGCGGAGCAAAACGCTGGTTGCTCGGTAGCATTGCCGAAAGCGTGCTGCAGAAGACCACTCGCCCGGTCTTGTTGATCCGGCCGGAGTAAGAATTCGAGCAACTTGAACTTTTTCTGCTCCTGCGTTATGGTGGTTGCGAAATGTACATTTTCTACTTCATCTAATCGCACCGAATCTGGTGATCCTGAGCCCCCGTGGGGCCTTACGCTGTCTATTTGCAGCCTGACCTATGATGTGGAGAATGTCTATGAAGTTTTATTCTGATCCTGTCCCCGAGTACGAAGACGCACCCCTGGCCGAGCACGATCTGTGGGACGAACCGGTGGAAGAGTGGGACGAACCTGAAAATGAGAAAGCCGTTTACGTGGTCTCGGTGGGCGAAGAGCGCGACCCGGTGGTGCGTCAGGCCCAGCTTTCGGAGATCCTGGCCCTGGTCACCGCTCAAGGCGGAGAAGTGGTGGGACACGAGATCGTTTACCTCACCAAAGTTCGGCCCCGTACCCTTCTTGGCAAAGGTACCTCCCGAGCCATCGCCGACCGGGCCCGGGCTCTGGGCGCCGGTATGCTGGTGCTGGATGCCGAGCTTTCTCCGTCTCAAACCCGAAATCTGGAAGAAGACTCCGGTATTAAAGTGTGTGATCGGGAAGCGATCATCCTGAACGTTTTTATGAAGAACGCTCGCTCCCGCCGGGCCCGGGTTCAGATCGAGATCGCACGCCTGGAGTATCTGCGGCCTCGCATTCGTGGTGTGGGGATCAACATGGACCAGCAGATGGGTGGAGTGACCGGTAGCCGGGGGCCTGGTGAGACGCGCTCGGAGCTGCTGGCTCGCCAACTGGACAGCCGACTGGTGGAGTTGCGCAAAGCCCTCAAGAAGGTCTCCACCGCCGGCCATAACCGCCGGCAGAGTCGAGACGACTGCCAGCGTCTGGCCCTGGTGGGCTACACCAACGCCGGAAAGACGGCTCTGATGAACGCCCTGACCAAAGAGGAATTGTCCTCTCGAGACAGTCCGTTTGAAACCCTGGAGACGACCTCCCGTAGCCTGAGCCGCTACGGAGAGCGAGTCTTGATCAGTGATACCGTGGGCTTCATCCGAAGGCTGCCGGACCGGTTACTGGAGAGTTTCGCCACCACCCTGGCGGAGGTGAAGGAGGCCTCACTTCTGGTCATCGTGGCCGATATCTCAGACCCCGAATGGCGGGACCACCTGGCCACCACTCTCGATCTGTTGGAGCAACTGGCGGCCGATGGCATGCCCAGGTATTTCGTTTTCAACAAGGCCGATCTGCTCGAGGAGAAGCCCGCTGAGGAGATCTTGCGACAGATCTCTGAAGGAGCCCCGTTTCGAGTGGTCTCCACTCGAGACCCTGAACAGATGAAGCAACTCAAGGAGTCCCTCTTAGAGGCGGTACGAGGTGACCAGATCGAACGAACACTTTTCATTCCATACTGCTGCAGCGAAGCGCTAAATTTGCTCTACGGAGGGTGCCGGGTGAGCCACACCGAGACCCTGCAAGACGGATTGCGAATCAGCTTCCAGGGACCCGCCACGGTGGTCGCCCGAATCGAAGCAAAGGTGGCCTTGTCAGAACCTGTCACACCCTGATCTGTTGAGGGTTCTACAATAATAGAGTCACCCCTCGACTGCCCTCAACCCGGACTAGGAGGTCTCCTTGGAACTCGTCATCCTTCTCATTTTCGTTCCCGCTTACTGGCGTTTCGCCGACTATCTTGAAGTTTCTACCCGGAGCTATAGGACCGCTCTCCAGGAAGCCATGGTGTTTGATGAAACCTGGATGATCCTGGAACGCGCGCCCGAGTCCTCTCCGCCCCAGGGATTGAAATTGGCTTAACAATTCTAGAAAAAGCCATGTCGGGATGACACGATTTGTCATCTCCCCGCTCTATTCTCAACCCAGAACATAACTTTGGGAGAGATCAATGAAGCACCAACTTGTCCTCATCGCAGCTTGTCTTGCGGTTCTGACCACCCTGGCATCCGCCGATATCTACATCCGCAACCGACCGGTTCCATCGAAACCGAATACCTTGACCATCTACCTCCCTGAGGAGATGCTGGCCAAATATTTCACCCCCGACGAACTGGAACGCTGTGAGTTCGACCCGTCGACCGGTGAGATCAAAGTCGATGGAGCGGTGTTAACTGAACGGCTGGGGCCGAACACGGAAGCCAACGTACCCGTACTGGCCCTGGCCGAGGCACTGGGGTTTAAGAAGCGCACGAACCACTCCCTGGGAGTGGTGGACTACGTAGCTCCTGAGCAGGGGGATCGAGGAACGGCTCGAGCCGACATCCCCAAGCGCAAAGGCCCTGAGTACAACGCGGCGGCAGTTCGGATGCAAAACGCATTCCGGGAGTCTCCCCAGCTCACCAGCCACCCGGAACTCGAACGGGTGCAAAGGATCGGCCAAGAGTTGGTAGCTGTTTCGGACATGCCTGGAATGGAGTGGAACTTCCTTATCGTCTCCGACCCCAGTCCCAACGCATTTTGCTCGGGAGTCGGATGGGTGGCAATCACGGACGGATTGTTGGCGTTGAAGCTGAGCGACGACGAACTTGCCGGAATCCTGGCCCACGAAGTGGGGCACGGTTGTCGTAGAGATATCGAAGAGCAGAACTACAATATCGACACGGCCAACAACCTGGCTTCGCAAGTCCAGCGCCTGAAGGCAGAGTTGAATACGCTTGAGGCCAGGCAAGCCGAACTGTACGATCGGGCCCGACGAGCAGAGGCATTGGCTCGCGAGATGACCCACCCATCGAATATCATGGAGATGCGACAGAAGGCCTCGGAAGCCAGTCGTCAGGCGGAGGCACTGGCGCGCCCGATCCGAAATCTGCAGCGAGAGATCAGCTTGAAGGTAGAGAGTTGGAGCGACCATAAAGATTTCGCCACCGCCAGTGAGTTTCAGCATCAAGATGAGATCGACGCCGACAAGAAAGGTCTGCGCTACGCCACCCAGGCCGGCTACGCCGCCGATGGGCTCATGAGCGCACTGCAAAAACTTGCAGAGAAAAATGCCAGGACCTTCGGACAGGTCGCTTTTCAAGGAGGATATAGCCATCCCCCTCTGGCCAAAAGGATCGCCACGATGCGGAAGATTCTCTCCGATTGGAGAAAGCCCTGACCCTTTTTCAGCTTTTTTTAGGTGTCTGAGGATACCTTGAAAAAACAATGACCACTAACTACTACAATCGACGCGGAGATGAGAGGCGGCGCAAAGAACTCCCGGCGCTTCTCCACAAAGACATGGTTCAGACCATCAACCTTTCTTCCACCGGGGCTCGTCTGGTGGTCAAGAACCCCGCGATTAAACCGAGGATGCCCTTGATGATAGAGATCGGCGACAACGAATACGTAGGACTGATGTGCGAGCCGCGCTGGCGAAGACAGATCGGACAGCACCTCTATGTGGTGGGAGTACGATTTCCAACCGGCCAGGAAGACTTGCGCAAACTCCAAATCAGTCTTTCCCAGGCGGGTTGAGCCCATTTCCTCTTTCATCCAGGTAGACGAACGAAAACTATGGAACCGCAGATTGTGAAACGCGCCCTGATGATAGCTGCCCTTACGGTGCAGTTGGCTCTGGCCGAGACGACTCAGCCTCCGCCGGTCCTACCGATCACCCCGGTCCAACCGGTGATCGAGAAGAAAGTCGTCTGGGAAGGGGATTGGCGCGAGTCGGGTCACGCCAAGCTCATTTTCCAGGGAACCGAAGACACCAGCGCAGTGGAGACTATCCGGCTCAAGACCCGAGTAACCGGCGAAACCTGGTTTGCCGACGTAGAGTATGAAGGCTTGGACCACCTGGGCTTTCTAGCGTTTAAAGCTCAGAAGGAACTCTTTCTATCCACTCGGGGGTTTGCCGAGTGGAAGGTGGAAGAGGGAAATCAGGAGGTCGCCGCCGGCCTGGAGACAGCGCTCTTCGGCCGGGACAAATTGCGGCTGCGACGAGCCTCTTCCTTAACTGAAGAAGTCGCCCCCACGACTCAAATGGATTACGAAGTGCCCCTCCCCTTTCACGCCAAGATCGGCATCAGCGGCCTGCAACAAGGGGAAAGAAACGAACTCACCGGGCAGATCCGCCAGAACTGTGGAGAAGGCTGGGAGTGGGGTGCCGGGGTCAAGACCGAACTGCTTCACGGCAAGCAAATCATGCCCCCGGAGATTCAAGGCAGCCTCCGCTGGACCTGGTGAAGAGTAGCCTTCAAGGACACTGACCCCGGATTTCGAAGTCCTGAACATGCCTGAAGCTGCCAACCGTTCCTTCCTGGTCGAAGTGCCCGAACACGATGTTTGCTTTGAAGTAGAGGCCCATCAGACCATTGTTGAGGTCGCTCGCGAGCACGGAATAGAGATCTTGACAGCCTGCGAAGATGGACAGTGTGGCACTTGCGTGGTGAAAGCGATCGAGGGAGAACCCGATCATCGTGACCGGGCCCTCAAGCCGGAAAAGCGGGCTGAAGGATGGATGTGTGCTTGCGTTTCGCGGGCCAGAGGAGACCGACTGACCCTGGAGATCTGGTAGATGAAAGTGGGTGTATCTCCATAGTCGAGCTTACCGGAGAACAGTTCTTTCTTGTTTTCATCCTGATCAGCGCAGGGGGCCTTGCGGTGACCGGCCGCATGCGAACCGACTTGATCGGGTTGACGGTTCTATTCCTGCTGGCAATTTCCGGCATGGTAACCCCCCGGGAAGCATTTGAGGGCTTTTCCAGTCCGGCGGTCATCACTCTGGCCGGGTTGTTCGTGCTGACGGCCGCCATGAATCAAGCAGGCTTTGTGCACTGGGTGGCCGGTCGAATCGAAGCCCTGACCGGCCAATCGGAGAGAGGCATCACGGCTATTTTTGTGCTGGTGGGAGCCTCGCTCTCGCTGGTGGTCAATACGGCGGCCGCGGGCGCCGTCTTGCTGCCTGCGGTGGTTAGCGTGGCCAAACGAAAAGACATCGCAGTCTCGCGCCTTCTCATGCCCATGGGCTTCGGAGTCATCGTGGGCGGAATGGCAACCATCTTCACTACCGCCAACATCATTATGAGTGGGCTGTTGCAGGCCCAGGGATACCGGGGACTGACTATGCTGGACTTCTTCCCCACCGGAGCGGTCATCGTGGTGGTCACCCTCTTTTATCTACTCACCATTGCCCAATGGCTTCTTCCTACCGTGCGTATCCGAGACAGGCGGGGGCTCGGTTCTGAAGACCTGGCTTGTATTTACGCCATGCAGAAGCGCCTTTGGGAGTTGGAGGTCCTGCCCCAGGCCGAGGTCGCCGGCAAAAGTTTAGCCGAGATCCAATTGGGAGTCCCGGTGCTGGGCATCTGGCATGGCAAGCATGCCCACTTCAACCCCGGTGGTGCCTCCAGGGTGGAAGAACATGACATCTTGCTGGTATCGAGTTCAGAAGAAAGGCTGGACGGCTTCAAGGAGCGCGGCCTAAAGGTCGGTCGAGGTCGAAGTTTCGAGGATAAAGATATTCCGGTGGTCACGGTGGAGTTCGTCATCCCCCCCCGTTCCAAGGTGATTGGAAAAACGTTGATCGATCTCGACTTTCAAAAGCGTTACGGGCTGACCGTGGTGGCACTCTGGAGGGGTGGAGAGAGCTTAAGGCAAGAGGTCGGTCAGATCGCCATCCAGGCCGGCGACGCGCTCCTGGTGGTGGGGCCGATGCAAAAGGTTCTGGCCCTGGCCGGGGGTCTGAACTACTTGCTGGTTGATGCACCCGCCTATCCACCCATGTCCCGAGCCAGTTCCGGACTCACCCTTCTGGTAGCCGGGGGTGTGCTGGCGGCCGCTGGGTTAGGTCTGGTGACCATGTCGCTGGCCGCCTTCTCGGGTGCTCTACTGCTGGTCCTGCTTCGGATCCTCACCCCTGATCGCGCCTACGCAGCCATCGACTGGAGCGTGCTCTTTTTGATCGCCGGGATGTTTCCGCTGGCCGCCGCCATGGAGTCAACCGGCCTTACCTCGGTCTTTTCTCAAGCGTTTACTGAAACCTTTGCCGGGGCCTCCCCTCTCCTCCCGGTGGCGGCCATCTACCTCTTCACCGTCTTGATGACCCAGATCGTGGGAGGGCAGGTCTCGGCGCTCTTCACCGGACCGGTGGCCCTTTCAGTGGGCAAGGCCCTGGCCGTGGATTTGACGGGGGTAGCGGTCCTGATGGGGATAGCCTGCTCGAACTGCTTCATTACCTCCATAGCCCACCCGGTCAATCTGTTAGTTTCAGGGCCCGGCGGCTATAAGGCGAAAGACTTCGTTCGGGTGGGATCAGGCTTGCAGGTCCTGGTTTTTGTCACTGCCATGCTGATGGCCCGATTTTACTGGCATATCTAAAGGGCAGAACCAAACCGGGAGGGAAAAAAGCCTTGATGGATGCTCCGTTCTTCTGGATCGATGCCTTCACCCCCACGCCTTTCGGCGGCAATCCCGCCGCGGTGTGCCTATTGACCTCCACTCTGGAGGACGAGGTGATGCAGCAACTGGCGGCCGAGTTCGGCCTCTCGGAGACGGCTTTTCTGTGGCCCGAGAGAGAAGGCTTTCGGTTGCGCTGGTTTACCCCCACCAGGGAAGTTCGGCTCTGCGGTCACGCCACGGTAGCGGCCGCCACTGCGCTCTGGAGCCAGGACCAGGAACTCACCGACTTAACGTTTTTCACTGTTAGCGGAACGCTGGAAGCTCGTCAGGTGAGCGGCAAGGTACAACTCACCTTTCCTTCCCGTTCACCAGCGAAATTTCCCATCCCCCAGGGCCTGGTCGAGGCGCTGGGTATTGCCCCGGATAAAGTTCAGTGGTGTGGCCGAGATGAGGACGACTATCTCTTGCTCTTGCCTTCGGAAGAAGATATCCGGTCCCTGAATCCCGATTTCCAGGCCTTGAGAGAAATAGAAACCCGAGGCACTATCGTGACCGCTCGAAGCTCCACGCCCGAGATCGATTTCGTGTCCCGATTCTTCGCCCCTCAGGTCGGAGTGGACGAAGACCCGGTCACCGGTTCGGCCCATTGCTGCCTGGCCGCGTTCTGGGCCGAGCCTCTCAACAAACGAATATTTCAAGCTCGCCAACTCTCCCCTCGTGGAGGGCAGCTGGAAGTGGAACTGGCGCGCGACCGAGTCCACCTGCGCGGTGAGAGCTACGTGCTGGTCAGCGGCACAGTTAGTATCCTTTGAACCTGCGACCGGAAAACGTCCTGAGCCTTCTGGCGCGCTGCCCGCGATACCGGGAGACACCCCTGTGCTTTCTCCCCGAGGGGCTGATCATTAAGGACGAGTCCAAACGGATGGAACTGGGCTCCTTCAAAGCCCTGGGGGGAGCTTATGCGCTGGCCCGGGAGGTGAAGAAACGCGGCCCCGGACAGGTCTTTTGCTGTGCCAGTGCCGGAAACCACGGCCTCTCGGTGGCCACCGGTGCATCCGTTTTCGGGGCCCAGGCGGTGATCGTCCTGGCGGAAAGCGTGCCCCGGGAGTTTGAACAAAGGATCATCGCTCTCGGCGCTTCCACCCGGCGGGCTGGGAAGTCGTATGAAGAGAGCATGAAAGCGGCCTCTGAACTGTGCCAGAGCGAAGGCTGGGTTCTGCTCTCCGACTCTTCCTGGCCGGGCTATCTGGAGATCCCCCGAAACGTGATGGAGGGTTACACCGTAATCCCGTGGGAATGCGCCCAAACCTTTCGGCGCCGGGCTGAGTGGCCGACCCACGTCTTTCTGCAGGCGGGAGTGGGCGGATTGGCAGCGGCGTTTGCCCAGCAGGTGCGGGAGAATTGGGACGTTCAACCTCTGATCGTGGTCGTGGAACCGGAGCAGGCGGCGTGTTTACAGGCAAGCGCGCTGGCCGGTCGCCCGGTCAGCGTGTCAGGAGGGCTCTCCAGTATGGGCCGGCTGGATTGCAAAGAGCCCTCGATACTGGCTTTTGAATTACTGGTCAACCACGCCGATGAATTTCTCACTGTGACCGACACCCAGGCCGAGGAAGCGGCCCGACGATTGACAGCCCTGGGCTTTCCCACCACACCCTCGGGAGCGGCCGGGCTGGCGGGATCGGTAGTGTTGGGATTGAAGAACTCGGACCGTGGGTTGATCCTGGTGACGGAAGGCGAGATTTAACGGTGTGGAACGACGAAGACGAGTTTGAATTTAACGAGGCGGAAACGGAAGAACTCCTGGAAGGTCTCTACCGTCCCGGCGCTTACAATGAAGGAGAAGTCCTGTGCCTGGAGATTTTGGAAGAAGTCGCCCCCGACTGGGAGCCCGCCCGCCTCTATCTGATGTTGAACCTGGCCGCTCTGGACGCCGAAGAAGAAGCGCTGCAGATGGTCGATGAGCTAAGCGACGACTCCCTCTTTGAGGCCCTCCGACACCTGACCTTCGGCGCCGACACCGTGGCCGAAGAACTGCTCTTTCAAGACCTCATAGCGTGCGCCCGAGCGCGCGGGTTGGACGAGCGCGTGGACCAGTACTTCGCGGATAGAGAAAAGGCGGTAGGGCGCCAGGACGTCAGTAGCGCACTGGCGGCCTGGGACGAGGAGTAAGGGCACGCGGGATGGTGCGTCGGCGGGGTTTGAGGCGGCGCGGGGGCGCCGCATGCGGCAGGCTGGGGGCGCAAAGCGCGCGGCGGGGTTTGAGGCGCCGCGGGGGCGCCGCAAAGCGCGCGGCGCGGCTTGAGGCAGCGCGGGGGCGCCTCATGCGGCAGCGCGGGGGCGCCTCATGCGGCAGCGCGGGGGCGCCGCAAAGCGCGCGGCGGGGTTTGAGGCGGCGCGGGGGCGCCGCATGCGGCAGGCCGGGGGTGCCTCAAAGCGCGCGGCGCGGCTTGAGGCAGCGCGGGGGCGCCTCATGCGGCAGGCTGGGGCGCCGCAAAGCGCGCGGCGGGGTTTGAGGCGGCGCGGGGGCGCCGCATGCGGCAGGCCGGGGGCGCCTCAAAGCACACGGCGGGGTTTGAGGCAGCGCGGGGACGCCTCATGCGGCAGGCTGGGGGCGCCGCAAAGTGCGCGGCGGAGTTTGAGGCAGCGCGGGGGCGCCGCATGCGGCAGGCTGGGGTGCCGCAAAGCGCGCGGCGGGGTTTGAGGCAGCGCGGGGGCGCCGCATGCGGCAGGCTGGGGGTGCCTCAAAGCACACGCGGGGTTTGAGGCAGCGCGAGGGCGCCACATGAGGCAGGCTGGGGGCGCCGCAAAGTGCGCGGCGGAGTTTGAGGCGGCGCGGGGGCGCCGCATGTGGCGGACTGGGGGCGCCGCATGCTGCCCCACACCGCGCTGCATCATCATGCAACACGATACCGGATCCCCGCCACACCAGCCCCACAAACTACACTCCAGCTTAACCGATCCGCATGAATGCAAACTCCGTGTTTCCAACTTGTTACAATCTTCAATCTTCCTTGTTTCCAGGCCCTTCGGTGGGATAACATGGACAAAATCTCCTTTGAAAGGTCTAATCTATGGCTATATCCGGACTTTCCGGCCCAAATCCGGGCCGGTTGCCGCCCAAAGTGGTAATGGAAAATATCGCGCCCGCCATCGCTCAGGCGATGGGGCCGCAAGACACGGTGGGCATTAAATCTCAACGGGAGCCGAGCAAGGGTCTGGCGGCCAATACTCGCCTCGGCGATCTCAAACCCGAACAGCTCTCGGCCCTGGGTGGGGGCGGCTCTCTGGAGTCGATCGCCCAGGCTCAGCCCGGCACCACGGTGGGTGAAATGGGGCCGCTGCTCCGCAACAACGCGGCTCTCGACACCATCGCGGGTCTGATGCAGCATCGCCGGGATCTAAAAGTCGGCGACTTCCTGTCTCAAGACGAGAAAGGTCGCATCCGCATCGACCCGTCTTACAAAGACGAAAAAACCATGGACATGCTGAAAGAGCGCCCCGACATCACCCCCGGCGAGTTGACCGCCATGCGGCAGAACTTCACCAAGACCCTGAAAAACCCGCATCTGGGCAAGCAGGCTTCGGAGAAGAGCTTTGAGCTTCTGAAAAAGCGGCCTGATCTAAAGCCCGAGGACATGGGTAATCTGATGAATGGACTGCGCCAGGCTGCCGGTGGAGATGACAAAGGCAAAGCCGGTGGCGGGGCTGGCGACGACGCCGGAGCCATGGCAGCTCTGGATATGTTCGACAGCGCTGCCAAAATGATGACCGAGCGCACTGATCTCAAACCGGACCGAGTGGCTGGAATGGCTAAATCCATTGGTGAGATGAGTTCACCGGAGGATCGCCAGGGCCCGCAAAACGTGGCTGAAGCCTTTGATTCCGCTTCCAAATCTCTGGGCAAAAACGTATTGCGTAAGCCTGAAGAGATGTCCAAGATGGCTGAGACCATGAACAGCCACTTCGCGGGTGGAGATGAAAAGACCGCCGGCCATCGCATGAACGCCTTCAAGAAGAGTTCGGAGATGATGGGCGACAACACCCAGGTGGATGCCGGGTCGGTGGACAAGATGCTGCAACAGGCCACCCAACGGGATCCCAAGCTTGCCAACGGCGAAGGCGAGCAAAAAGCCAAACGACTGGGCAAGGTCATGGACGACGTGGCCAGTGGAGTCAAGTCGGGTACCGTGTCGTCCGGCGACCTCTCCCAACACTTCCGAAACCAGGATGCCGAGAAGGCTCGATTTCAAACTCCCGATCCCAAGAAAGAAGAGGATAAGAAAGCCAAGGAGCAAGGCCAGGAAGGCCCCGACAAAGCCAAAGAAGGGACTGAGAAATCCGGGGGACCCGAAAAGGCCGAGAAACCCGGTACTGATGGCAACGCCGACAAACCCGGCGAGTCGAAAGGGGAGAAAAAGGTGCTGACCTCCTTCCAGGAGGCCGAGCAGAATGCTAAACCCTCCGGGGAAGCGGGAGCAGCCCCGGACGTCGACGCCAAAGCAGCAGCCTCCCTCGGTCCTGGCCAGGCAGCCGGTACCGAGTCAGCCGGGGTGAAACTCGGCACAACTTCCACCACGGGTGTACCCGACAAGGATGGCGGTAAGGAGCAAAAAGGTGGAACCGAGCAAAAAGCCGGAGCGCCCGCCCAGGCTCCTCAAGCCCAGCAGCAGCGCCCGACTGGTGGCCGAGCGCAATAGACACACCTCGTGAAAAATGGCCTGCGAACCCTGAGTTCCCAGGCCATTTTTCATTTGTCGGCTACCACAGCTCGGACGGGGTCTCCAGCAGCTCTGCGGCTCTTGCCAGGCCGTCTTCTTTGCCTTGAAACTCTCCGTCGATGTAGTCGAGGGTGAGGCGCTCCAGCATCCGGCAGGAGAGTTCTGATTGTTCAACTCCAAACTCGGTCTGGAGGTCCACCGAACTGATCGGAAGGTTCGGAAAGCGCAGGAAGCCGTGGCCAAAAAACTCGGCTAACATCTCTTTCACGAAAATCTCCTGTTCTTCCGTGCGGTAGCCTGGTTGAGCCGGCCCCCGGGCCGACATCACATCGGCCAGGGAGAGAACCAGAAGTTCCGGAGCCAGCTCCCCGGCCTCGGCCAGTAAGAGGTGCAGTTCCGAGGGCTGTGGCCTCCCGTCGCCCAGCAGTACCGGGCGCATGTGTAGTGCCACCAGCCGTTCCAGCCCCTGGGCTGCCCCCGGGCCAAGACCTAAGCGGACCGCGATCTCTCGAGCCCGGCGAGCACCCACGACTTCGTGCCCGATAAAACGAATCCGACCACTGACGTGAAACTCCAGGGTCTCTGGCTTGCCAATATCGTGCAGCAATCCAGCCAGTATCAACAGCGCCTCTCGGTTCCAGCCGTCGGGACCAGGCGAGTCCATGTGTTCTTGCAATTCTGGAATCCCGAAGCGGGCGTACCCCTCCTCTCGAAACAGGTGCAAGTGCCTCACCACTTCTAGAGTATGCCCCAGAACATCGAGATGGTGATAGTGGTTCTGGGGTGTCTCCCCACAGATCTCCAACTCCGGGATAAGCTCCAACAATTCGCGCTCTGATGGTGCATCCATCAGAAGCTCCGGTAGAGAAGAATCGACCTGGGGGACGAACTCTTCCACCGGCCCCTCCTCCAACAAGAGCTGGCGGAGTTCCGCCGTTGAGCCGCGAGCGATCGGCCCTCCGGTTATGGAGCAGGTGGGGTGGACCAGGTACTGCTCCGGTGGATAGATGGTGATCTCCACTTCGTGACCTCTCGGGTGATGCAGATGAACGTGGATGAACTCCGTCACCCGACCGTCTTGCTTGGCCTGCACGTGCTCGACCTGCCCAAAAAAATTCTGCTTTTCAAGGCTCCACAAAACCACCTCGGGGTCCGGAGCGTACACATTGATATCGATATCCGAGCCCCGCCGAATGTGCCCCGTCCAGACCGAACCTATCAAACGAGGTTTAAACTCAGCCAGTGCCTCCATCACCTCCAAGGCAGCCCGGCGCATACCCTGAAGACGGACGGTGCGTTGGGAACCTTCACTGACCTCGGCCAGTAAAAGGAGTTGATGATGGATCTCGTGGTTGGTGGGAAGGACCTTACAGCCCTGTCGGCGGGCGGCCTCACGCTTGGCCTGGAAGTACTCTTTGTACTCCCGGTGATAGAGCAGTCGGGCAGCCTCCACGGCAACGGCGTGTCGAACGGGTGCGTGAATGGCAAAGCGTCTCTGGCGACGCGGGTGGGAGCGATTCTTGGAAAACATCGCGAAAGGCTTTCGTTGGGCCGGAAGCCACGGCACTGATATGCCAACAGCATAGCGGAAGGACACGAAAGAGTCCAGAAATGTTCTGAAGTTCAAGGATGATGATCCGGTCTTTTGGATAAAGTGGTACCCATGTCGGCAACGGTTCCCTTTATGAAACCTTATCTCACCGGAAAGGAACTCCATCACCTGGAAAGGGTTTTGGCCCAGGGACATCTTTCGGGAGACGGGCCTTACACCGCGCGGTGCCACGAATTTTTCAAACACCGTTTTGGTCTGAAGAACGTCTTTTTGACCTGTTCGGCCACCGACGCGCTGGAGATGGCGGCGCTTCTCAGCGGGGTGGGCCCCGGCGACGAAGTCATCATTCCATCCTACACCTTTGTTTCCACCGCCAACGCTTTTGCTTTGCGGGGAGCCACCATTCGCTTCGCCGACAGCCAGGCCGCTCACCCGAACGTTTCCGTTGAACAGATCCGGCCCCTCATCAATGACCGGACCCGGGTCATCGTGGTGGTTCATTATGCGGGGGTGGCTTGCGATATGGATCCCATCTGTCGATTGGCCGAGGAACACGATCTGATAGTGGTGGAAGACGCCGCTCAAGCCATCGGCGCGACTTACAAAGGAAGACCGCTGGGGTCTATCGGTCATCTGGCCTGTTTCAGCTTTCATGAATCCAAGAACATTCAGTGTGGCCAGGGCGGCCTAGCGGTGGTCAACGATGAAGCGCTGGTCGAGCGAGCCGAGTACGCCTGGCAAAAAGGAACCAACCGCTCGAAATTTGCCCGGGGCGAGGTCAGTAAGTACCGCTGGGTTGATTTAGGCTCCTCTTATTTGCCGGGAGAATCAGTGGCCGCCCTTTTATGGTCCCAACTCGAAGAGCTTGACACCATTTACCAACTCCGAAGAGCGGCCTGGGACTACTATCACCGCGAACTCAGCGACTTGTCCCTCGGCGTGCAACTTCCGAAGATCCCTCCTTACGCGGAACACAACGGTCACATTTACCAGATCGTTCTACCCTGTGAAGATTGGCTCAACGACCTTGTCTCCAACCTTCAGCAGGCTGGAGTGAGTCTTCACACCCATTATCTGTCTCTCCACCAGAGCCCGTATTTTCAGCCTTTTCACGACGGCAGGGAGCTTCCCCAGGCCGACCTTCTCACCAAACGCCTGGTTCGATTGCCTCTCTTTAATGACATCACCGAAGAGCAATCCGCCCGAGTGGTCAATCTCTGCAAGGAGTTTTTCTATGCACGGGCGGATAGGGAACCGGTGAAAGGGCCCGTGTGAAATCTGCCGAGTTGCGTCCCGCGCGGGGACGTCGTTTATACCCCTCCCACGTGGCCGTACTAACTCTTCTTGGCCTGATCATCGTGGGTACGATCCTCTTGACCTTACCTATCAGTCACAATTCCGGCGCGGAGATCACCTGGTTCGAGGCCATGTTCACCGCAACCTCGGCCCTCTGCGTGACCGGCTTGACCGTGGTCGACACAGGTTCGACCTTCTCTCACTTCGGCACGGCTGTCATCCTGGTCCTGTTCCAGTTCGGCGGGCTCGGCATGCTGCTCTGGTCGAGCATCATGATCGCTCTGATAGGCGGGCACCTGGGACTTCGTCACCGTTTGTTGATGAAAGACCAGGTACCGGGCATGTCCATGGCCAGCGCCGGGAAGCTGACCCTCAATGTGGCAGGGTTCGTGATCGGGGTCGAACTGTTAGGAGCCATTTTGCTCTGGTTATGCTGGTACGATGAACTCCCGGCAGCGGATTCTCTCTACTACGCTTTCTTCCACTCCGCCTCGGCCTTTTGCAACGCCGGGTTCTCCCTGTGGCCGGACAGCCTGGCCCGAGATGTAGCTAGTCCCACCGTGAACTTCACCATCGTCATCCTGGTGGCCCTCGGAGGCCTGGGTTACGCCGTGGTCCGAGACGTGATCTGGGCCTTCCGGGGTAAAAAGAGTCGCATGTCCATCCACAGCCGCCTAGTCCTCACCTGCACTCTAGCGCTAACCTTGCTCGGCACCGGCCTGTTTTTTCTCTTCGAATGCAGTCAGGGCGGTATACTCTACGGACGGAGTTGGCTGGAGCAATTCTTGATTCCGTTTTTTCACGCCGGGGGGCGAACCGCCGGACTCAGCACAATCGACATGGCTGATCTCCGGCCCGAGACGCTGCAATTGATGATGGTACTTATGTTCATCGGAGGTTCGCCGGGCTCCACGGCGGGGGGCCTCAAGACGACCACCATGGCGATCCTGCTACTGGCTGCCTGGACCCAGATCCGGGGGCGTGACGACGTGGAAGTCTTCGGGCGCAGGCTCGAACCTGCCCTGGTCTTCCGGGCCCTGGCCCTGACCGTTTTGGCCTTTCTGGCTTTACTCATCCTCGCTCTCATCCTCAACGCCACGGAGAGCTTCGCTTTCAACGATATCCTGTTTGAGACCACCTCGGCCCTGGGCATCGTGGGCTTTTCCACGGGGATCACCGCTCAACTGACTCCCTTCTCCAAAATTCTGATCTGCCTTGCCATGGTGATGGGCAGGGTGGGGCCCTTGACCCTGGCTATTGTCTTACTAAAACCAAATCGTCGTTCACCACGCCGCTTCCCGGCGGAAGATGTGTTGATTGGATAGATCTATGAAAAACAACAAAAACCGACAAGTGTTAGTGATAGGGCTGGGCCGTTTCGGTCAGAGCCTGGCTCTGGCCCTGATCGCCGGTGGGGCCGAGGTTATGGCCATCGACGCCTCGGAAGACGCCACCGAAGAGATCGCGGGCGAAGTCACCCACGTGATGATCGCCGACTCCACCGAAGAGAATGTCCTCAAAGAAGTGGGACCCGAGCAATTCGACATCGTGGTTTGCGCCATCGGTGGAGACATCCAGGCCAGTATCATGACCACCCTGATCCTCAAAGAGCTGGGAGCCAAAAAACTGATCGCCAAGGCCAGCACCGCGCTACACGGCCGGGCCCTGGAAAAGCTGGGAGTCGAGCGGGTGGTTTACCCCGAGCGGGATATGGCCCAGCGCCTGGCTCAGGATATCTTTGCCCCCCACATCCATGAACTCTTGCCCCTCACCGTCTCCCAGTCCATGTTCGAGATGCCTCTGCCCGAGCGCTTTGTCGACAAGTCACTCATCGAGTTGAACCTGCGCGAGCAGTATGGGTTCAACGTGGTGGCTGTCAAGCGAGATGGAGAAACCAACGTCTCCCCTTCTCCGAGCGAACGCCTCCAGGAGGGCGACATACTCCTGGTCCTGGGCAATCGAGAGCGAGCCGAAGAGATCATCGATCAGTAGGGCTCGTTAGGGCCTGTTGACCCGGTCCACGTAGTTCCGAAGATCTCCCGGAAAACGCACGGTAAGCCGATGATCGTTGCAGGTATCGACTAGCGCGATCTCCATGGGCTCTCCGGCGTCGTCACCGCGCCTGATGGTGGGCCGTGCGTTGGCGGCGTTACGGGCTATCACGTCGGCGTAAACCCGCTTGCGGGCCCACTTGGCGATCAACGCGCGGCAGGGCTCCCCCTGAAAACAGCCCCGGGGCTCCGGCACTCGCGGCACTTCGGAAAACAACTGCACGATATCCGAGAGGGGCAACTGCAAAATATGCTCCAGCTCGAATGGCGTGAAGTAGTTCTTCTCTTGAAAATCCTTGAGTTCCATGGCGTTCTCATTTCCATAAAAAAAGCCCCGGTAAACCCGAGGCCCTTTTTATGCTGCTGACTATTTGGTAGCGGCCAGTTTCTTCTCGCGGTGTTTCTCCACCATCTCGTCTTGCGCTTGTCGGGGTACCGGCTCGTACTTGGCAAACTCCATGGTGAATTCACCTTTACCTTGAGTCGCCGAACGCAGGGTCGAGGCGTAGCCAAACATCTCGGCAAACGGTACCAGACAGATCACGGTCACGTAGCCTTCGTTGGTCACGCTGTCCTGGATCACGCCCCGACGCTGGTTCAGACCACCGGTCACGGAACCCTGGAACTCCTCTGGAGCGGAGACCTCCACGGTCATGATAGGCTCCAGAATGACCGGCTTGGCGTTCTTGTAGAACTCACGAATGGCGGCCTTAGCACAGGTGCGGAAGGCCATCTCGGAAGAGTCCACGGGGTGGAAGTTTCCGTCAGTCACTACGCAGCGAGTACGCACCACCGGGGCCTCGATGAGTTGGCCTTTTTGAAGCTCTTCCCGGAAGCCCTTATCGCAGGCGGGGATATACTCCTTGGGAATGCTACCGCCCACGACTTCTGAGATGAACTCGTAGTCTTCTACCGAATCCTCCGGCAGCGGCTCCATATATCCCTGGATTTTGGCGTACTGCCCAGAACCACCGGTTTGCTTCTTGTGGGTATAATCGATCTCGGCCCTTTTGGTGATGGTCTCGCGATAGGCCACCTGTGGAGCTCCCACGTTCACTTCGCAAGCGTATTCCCGCTTGATCCGTTCGATGTAGACTTCCAGGTGCAGCTCTCCCATACCCGCGATGAGTGTCTCGCCGGACTCTTCATCCCGCCACACCCGAAAGGTGGGGTCCTCTTTGGAGAAACGGTTGAGGGCCTTGGAAAAGTTCTGTTGGGCACTTCTCTCTTTGGGCTCCACGGCCAAGGAAATCACTGCCGCCGGCACGTGCATCGAGGTCATGGTGTAGTGCACTTTATCATCGGTGAAGGTATCGCCGGAAGCGCACTCGATTCCGAACAGAGCCACGATGTCTCCGGCCACCGCCGTTTCCACATCGTGCATCTCATTGGAGTGCATGCGCACGATCCTGGGGATCTTCACTTTTTTTCCGGTATTGATGTTGAAGATAAAATCTCCCTTGGAGATCTTGCCCTGATAGATCCGCAGGTAGGACAACTGCCCGAAACGGCCGTCTTCCAGTTTGAAAGCCAGCCCCACAAACGGTTTATCGGGATCAGTTTCCAGGACCACTTCAGCTTCTTTGTTGTCCTGGTCGAGGGCGATGTTCTCTCGCTCCGAGGGCGCCGGAAGAAAGTCGGCGACTCCATCGAGCAGTACCTGGACGCCCTTATTCTTGTAAGCGCTACCACAAAACACCGGGGTAAAGTTCAAAGAGAGAGTCGCTTTACGAATGGTCTTTTTGAGAAGTTCGGTCGAGATCTCTTCTCCTTCCAGGAATTTCTCGGCCAATTCGTCATCGAAATCGGCCAGCGCTTCGAGCAGCGAGTCCCGGTATTGGTCAGCCTCCTCCTGCATGCCGGCAGGGATGGGCTCACGACGGATGTTCTCGCCGTTGTCGCCGTCGAAGTAGACGGCCTGCATGTGCTGCAGATCCACGATGCCTTCGAACTGGTCGCCCGAGCCGATGGGAAGAGCCACGGGGTGAGCGTTGTGATACAGCTTTTCACGCAGCATCTTCACCACCCGGTGGGTGTCGGCTCCGGCCCGGTCCATCTTGTTGACGAAAGCGATTTTGGGAACGCCGTAGCGCTTCATCTGACGGTCAACGGTGATCGATTGAGATTGCACACCAGCCACCGCACAAAGCACCAGCACGGCGCCGTCGAGCACCCGCAGGGCGCGCTCTACTTCCACCGTGAAGTCCACGTGGCCGGGGGTGTCGATCAGGTTGATCTCATAATCTCCCCAGGTGGCGTAAGTGGCGGCGGACTGGATCGTGATGCCCTTTTCGCGCTCTAAATCCATCGAGTCCATCTTGGCACCGACTCCTGACTTGCCCCGTACTTCCTCGATTTTATGGATCTTTCCGGTGTAGAAAAGGATCCGTTCGGAAAGGGTTGTTTTTCCCGAGTCGATGTGGGCCGAGATGCCGATGTTGCGTACTTTTGCTGATACGTCTGCGCTCGAAGTAGCCATAGTTCTAAATTCTTTCTCCTTCAAATAGGACCGCCCCTAGGGAAACGGACCGTCTACGCTCTTGCCCTGAAAACGAGCTAAATAAACAGGGCAAAGCCTTCCTCTGGCAACCTTTTTAGGATGCGGAAAGCAAATTTCCTGTAAGCAGTTTGTTTTGTACCTTGCTTCGGCCAAAAAGGCAAGACCTTAGAAGCCTTGAGTTCACAAAACTTTAACATGCGTTGAAGTCCGTTCCTTGCTGGTTCCACCCGGTCTGGCTACTCTTCGACTATGAGCAGACTAAGCAAACGTGCCCTCTATCAAATGGCCACGACCAACTCCACCAGCGACACTCAGGTTTCAAACCCATCCCCGGGTGAAGCGACCAAGGTGGTTCAGTTTCTGGAAGTCAGAGCCGCCAACAACGCCCCGGACGGCCGTCTGGCCGGGAAGCTGACCGCACCCGCCCTGAAGAAAGTCGATGTAAATGACGGTGCCTCGGTCTCTTCCCGAGCGCTCCGCCAGGGCCAGGGTGGGCTGGAAGGGTTTCGCCGCAACGAGGTCTTGCAAAAGCTCGGCTCGGGCTCATTGGGGCTGTTGACCACCGCCTATATGGAACAGCAGATCATGTACGACGACGAGCTCCACACGGTGCAACAGCGCTTCTACGGGTTGCAGGCTGTTTAACGCCTGTCTTGAATTTCTCCAACATGAAAACTCGATGTCTCAGTCTGGTGCTTGCTGTTGTTCTCTGTTGCTTACCAGGGCCCGCCCTGGCTCAGGACCACCGCCCCGAGTTCGAGAGGTTTGAACAGCTAAAGCCGGACGACGCCCAGATGCAGGAGATCTTTTCCTTACTCCTCGGTGGACTCCCTTACATTCTGGATGAATCGGCCGATGCCGAGGCGGTCATTCGCGAACTAGCTCCCCAGGCGATGCAGGTCTTGCGCCCTGAGCAGCGCCGCTTTCTGGCTGAGTTGGCTCCTCCGGAGTTGGAGCGTTTCGGCTCCATGAATCGAGAAGAGCGAAAGCGATTTGTGCTGGAACAAGCCCGCACACTGATCCATCCCTCCAAGCAAGAATGGCTGGACCGGGTAGAAGAGATGACGCGCTAGTTTCTCCTAGTTTAAGCTGAAACCGGGGCCGAACGACTCTTCATCGTCCATGAAGCTGATGGAGACTTCATCGCATTCCCCTACGACCAGATCCTCCACCAGATCGAATACCTCATCCTGGGCGGCCAGCATATCTTCGGCCTCCAGCTCCAGGGTGTGACGAATATTGAGTTCCAGGTGGAAGGTGTAGTTCTTCTTCCCCGCGTTCTCAACCTGAGTGGGCGGCTCGTCGGGGGCGATCATGCAAAACTGACCGCCTTTGGGGTCGATCAGCTTGATGATGAGACCCAGGAATGACTCCCTCTCCAGAAGTTCAAATCGGTACCCCTTGGCGAATCGTCGACACACTTCGGCCACCGATTGGGCGTCCGGTTCACTGGTCGGATCGTTGGTGTTGCGGATCATTCGTGATCGCAATTCGGAGAGTTCTCTAGCCACCCTCACCGCTGCCTCGTACAAATCTGAATCGGACACGGGAGCAATGTTCCGATCTCAGGCCAAGGGTCCTTCCGGAGCTACCCCTGGAGAATCAACTCTTCCTCGGCTAGAGCCAGACGGGGCACCGTGTTGGAATTCATGGCGCTCAACCGCTCCTGGCAAAAAGCCAGTTTACGTTCTAGCGCCCGGTCGTCCTGATCCGGGTCGTGGTGGAAAAGATAGAGTTCCTTGACTCCTCCGGTGTGGGCCAGACCGATCACCTCGCTCACCGGCGAGTGTCCCCACCCCACCTTGGCGGTGTACTCGTCATCGAAATAGGTGGCGTCGGTGATCAAGATGTCGGCATCCTTCACGAACTCGGTAAGTCGGGCCAGATAGGAGGGGCTGTGAAGCTTGTGGCCTTGGGGAAAGATTTCATTGTCGGTCACGTAACAGATTTTTCTAGCTTTGAAATAGACGCTAAACCCCAGGGTGTTTCCAGGGTGGCAGAGGAGCATGCTTTCGACCCTGGCCGGGCCCAATTGGTAGCTCCCCTCCCCGATGTCTTTATAATGCACCTGGGCGCCGAATTCCCGCGTGGTGATGGGAAAGTGAACCCCTCCCATCTGGTTGGCCACCAACTGTTCGATCCCCAGATCGTTGACCGGGGTGCCCACGATGGTAAAGCTGTTGCCGGGGATGTAGAAGGGCCGGAAGAAAGGCAAAAAGTTGATGTGGTCCCAGTGAGGATGGGAAATAAAGACGGTGCCCGTGATACCACTCCGGCCGCTACCCACCAGATAATCGGCTAGCGGCTTGATCCCGCTGCCTGCATCGAAGACAAAGATGTGTTCGTTGGGAAAGGTGAGGCTGACGCAGGAAGTGTTTCCACCGTACTTCACGGTGTTCGGCCCGGGGACCGGGATAGTTCCACGACAGCCCCAGAAGCGCAGCGAGAGCCGACTTAAGACCAGGTTGACCAGAGTGGCCAGAACCTCTTCAGGATTGCCCTGAGACTTGGGGAGAAAGCCGTCGGCTCCGGCTTGGAGAGCCCGCTCTCGGTCGGTCTGGTAGATCTTGCCCGAGAGCACCACGATTTTGAGCTTGGATAAGGCTGGAACCTCTCGCAGAGATCGAGTGAGTTCGACCCCGTCCATCTCCGGGATCATGATGTCGGTGACCACGCAGTCGGGGGGCTCGTTGAGAATGGCCTGGAAGGCCTGGCGGCTGGAGGTGAAGGTGCGGACCCGGTGCCCCTCCGACTCCATCTGAATCCTCAAGATATCGAGTACGTCTTGCTCGTCGTCGACGAGTACGAATGAGAGTTTCAAATGGTGACCTTCCCCGAATCTTGTTAAGGTGGAAGGTTAGGAGTTCTAGGAATTCATTCCTGCAGCGCTCTCCACCAGACGGTTGAACAGACGCTGGAAGCGGTGGTCGGAGTGGCGGAGGTCCTCAGGGTGAAACTGTACCCCCAGTTGGAAGTCGCCAGGTCCTTCCAGGGCCTCCACGGTGCCGTCTTCGGCCACTGCGGTCACTCTGAGGTTGCTGCCGATCTGGTCGGCCGCCTGATGATGCAGGGAGTTTACGGCCAGCCGGCTTTCTTTCAGCAGGGTTGTGAGCACCGAACGGCCCAGCAGGTCGATGTGATGCACCGGTTTGCGGCGCAGGTCCGGATTGTCTCGAGCCTCGGTGGGAAAATGCTGCTCGGTGGTTTCCAGGTGCTGCACCAGGGTACCACCGGCGGCCACGTTGAGCACCTGCATCCCCCGGCAGATCCCCAGCACGGGGGTGCCCTGGCGCAGGGCCCGGGCGGCCATTTCCAGTTGCAGACGGTCTAACTCCGGGTCCGTGTCGAGCACCTCGGCCCGGGCCTGTTGACCGTAGAAAGAGGGGTCGATGTCTCCGCCGCCGGGCAGAATCACGGCGTCGTAGTCAGGGAGTTCCTGGCCAGGGAAAACCAGTACCGCTTTTCCCCCAGCCTCCTCCACGGCGCGCGTGATTTCAACCACGGAACGGTAACCACCGGCGTTGCCCCAGAGGGGCCTGCGCTCGAAATAGTCCCGCGGAATCGGTACAGCTACCACGGTTTGGAATTTAAGGGATTGGGTGTTCGGGTTCAATGCTTTGTCCTCTGTGAACTGTTGAGAGTGATACGGTGGTTAAGCGCAACAACAACAACAGCAACACAGAGGACGACAGGACGCCAAAGCCGCAGGTGCGGCAGAAAGAGAAAGGTTATGGCGTGCTTGTCTCCACATAGGTGTTACCCCAGGATAATAACCGAACTCAAGCCCTGGAGCAACCCCCGAACAAAATGGTAACAAAAAAGGGCTACGATAGTTTAGGGGCGGGCCGCGATCGGTGCCAGGTACGAGTCCAAGACTTCGTTTAGGCGCCCGAACGACTCAAAGATAAAAAACATCGGGTTGAACGCATAAACCGTTTTAGGGATTTTGGCGATCGCTTCCACCGTGAAGGGAGCCAGCAGAACCTCTCCCCCGAAGTATCCGTTGCGATCGATCCCCAGTTCGTCGTAGAGCTTCTTGACCACATTCCAACCGCTTTCAGCCGAAGCCATTTCGCCTTTTTCGTGCAGTTTATTGATCCCTTCGATCACCCGATCGACGTCCTTCTCATTCTTGTAGAAGTGCTCACAGATCTGGGGATAGATGTCCAGTCGGTAGTCCAGAACGTCATCTCGATCGAGTCGATAGAACTCCATGATGGTGTTGGTCAACTCAGCCCGCCCACTGATGATTCCGGCTCCGAAGACACGGGGGCGGTTGTCTTCCACCACCAATCCGAACTCCGTACTGTACCAGGCCAGACGTTTAATCACTTCCCGCTCTTCCTGGGTGGCCTTGAGGTATGCGGGGGCGAACTTGTCCTCAATCTTGGCGTAAAAATCTAGCGTCAAAAACGGTAGATGCCCAAAAATGTCGTGAAACATGTCGGGTTCAGGGGTGAAAGACATCTGGTCCAGAGTGCGGAGATAGTCGGTGACCAAAAATACTCGCTGGGCAAACTTGCGATACCAGTCATCGGCCATGGTGTATCGTACCACGGTACGCTCCACCCGCCAGCCCGTATGAGGACTGATATGGGCGTTCAGGTGTTCGATCGTGGGGATCAAAGTGGGGGCAAGCTTTAGCCGGTTCATGCCCTGGTGCCACTCCCGACAGATGTGCTCGGTCAGGTGGGGTTGTTGGATCCCCGAATACAAGGATGCCCAAATTTTGTGCTGCTCCGGAGTGAAAACGATCTCCTGATTGACCTCGGAATATTCGTCTCGACCTTGGCGTCCATCGTCCAAAATCTCCCCGGTATAGCTCTGAACCGTCACTTGCTTCCTCCTGAATAGCTATTTAAGAGGCCCTTCCCTCTCAGGTGTCTTCTCCCAAGAAACGGAGGACCCTAAACTTACCGTTCGATCTCATCGATGATAAGTCCCGTAAACCAGTGTCCCGGTCCGGCCCAGGAAGTAATCTCGCTCCACCACCCGAAAGTGATATTCGTAGCGAGCGGTCTGCACCGGGTCCTCGGGGTGAGCCTCATTCCAGCGCTCGACCAGGTACTGAAGATAGAGTTGGGTATGGGAGCGCCGTTCAGCCGAAAGCACCATGTGAAGATTCATCCAGCGGAGGTTCCATGGATAATCATAAAACCGCCAGGCCGCCTCTTCGGGACGATACTCCCCTCCGTCGAGGAGATTCACGACTCTGCCTGAGGCGGTGGTGGCTGGGGCCAGATCCCAGTCGTGCTGCCGAGGAGGTGAGGGGCTGAACATACCCCAGCGTTGATCGAGGGAGAAGACTCGCACCACACCCACCATGTAGTTCCATTTATCCGGGTAATACACGCCCCGGTAGAGACCAAAGAGCATCAGAGCCATGGCTGGAACAGTGAGCCAGGGATACAGCCGGGCGAGTCTGTGGGAAGAGGTCGGCTTTTTACCCCCCCCTCCCAAACGGGCCTTGGCCGGCCCGAGCAACCGGTCCAATCGGGCTTCGATAGCCCTACCGAATCTGGTCTCCCACAATCTGCCTGGAAGCATTCCTAGAGGCCCGATGGCCCCTACCAGAGCAAAGAGAGGAATATTTATGCCCAGCAAAATCCCGAAGTGGAAGGCCACGATCAAGAAAACACAGAGTGCCCGGACCCTCCACCATGGCAACAGGAGAAACCACGGTCCCAAAAATTCGAGGATCAGAGTCAGCCAGGTGACAAGCGACAGGATGTCGTCTCCGAGCATCAAGAGGTAAGGGGAAAAAATCGTATTGTAGCGCTCGGACTTTAGCGCAAAATAGAGAGCGGAGTGATCCACCATCCACTCCTCACCGCTTCGAAAGATGGCCGAAAACCAGTACAGTATGCAAACCTGGATCTGATAGCAGAAGGCGGGAAAGCGCGCATACGAAGGCCCACCGGAGGGTTCGGGCTGAACCGAGAACCGTTCCGCCCAGGGTAAGAAGTTTCCCCAGAACAAGAGCAGCGGCAAATAGATATCTCCGGCGTTGGTGATCAGGGGGTTTCGGCGGAACACGCTGACCCACAGGATCCAGCACAGCCACCCTGTCCAGCGGATCCGATAGCCCAGGGTAAAGAGGATCGCCGCTACCAGCATGACCAGGAAAAAAAGCCCCACGAAAAGGGGAGTGTCGTTGATGAACATCAGACTCCACCGCCGCATCTCCAGACCCGGTTGGAGCAGGTAGTCTTTAAGAGGAAAGATCCCCTGGCTCGAATAGTGGGCGCGAAAATAGAGCCCCCGGGTGAAGACATCGAGGACCAGACACAGTCCGAGCGCGATGCGAAAAAGCCCCAGCGAGCGCTTGTCCAAAGCCAGCCAATCTTTCACGCACCGGTCTTCGAAAGAGTGGCAAGGCGACCTTTACTACCCTTCGACCAAGTTTATTTCAAACTCAACTAGGGTTCGAGATATCCAATAAGAAGTGGTGGTGGTGAATTGTGTGACACGATGGTTTGTTTTTGTTCTAACGCTGGTACTCTGGACCGGCTGTGCTCCCTCCGGGGGGTCTTCGACTTCGACTCCCACCCCATCTGCTTCAACCCAGGACCAAGTCACCGACCCGGAGTTTTCCATTACCGTGGGTGAGCAGAGTAAGAAGTGGAAGAGCTCGGAGCTCCTCAAGCATCCGGCTTTACGGGAGATCACGGTGCCGAACGAGTCGGCCTATGAAGGCCAGACTAAGTCTTACCAGGCTGTTCCGCTGGCTTTGCTCTTCGAGGGTTTTCAGATACCCGACGGGCAAACCCTCGAATACCAGACCACCGACGGGTTCATCTCCAGCTTCAAACCGGAGCGACTGCTGCAAACCTCCGAGGACGGAGCGGTCGCGTACCTCGCGGTGGAAGACCCCAATTATCCCTGGCCCAATTTTAGAAACCGCAACTATGGGCCGGGACCTTTTTATCTCATCTGGGAACGACCGGAAGCGTCGAACATCGGCAGAGAAGAGTGGCCGTACAAACTCACCGGGTTCAACGACAGGCCCGATCTGGACACACGCTATCCGAAGCTGCCTCCCGATGCCGCCCTGTCGGTAGACCACCCGGTTCGTAACGGCTATAAGCTCTATTTGAGAAACTGCTTTCCCTGCCATCAGATCAACGGCGAAGGGCAAGCCTCCCAGGGCCCGGATCTCAATTATCCTATGAGCCCCACCGAATATCTGGTTGAAGGCATGATTCAAAAGTTGGTCCGGGATCCTCAATCTATGAGGTCCTGGGGCGCCGGCAAGATGCTCCCTTTCAGCCAGGAGGATATCTCTGACGAAGAACTCGATCACATCGTACTGTATTTGAAGCACAAAGCCGAGACTCGCCCTTAGGGCCGTGTTTACACTCCTTTAACATTGCACCACTTGCCTCCATCTCCGATCGTGGGAGGATAGGAGTAAGATGACGGCAAGACCCATCATAGAACGAAAAGCTCTGGCACCGGGTAGTTTACGAACCAGGCGGTCAACTCCGGCCGCGGCGCGTAGCCCCCACAGCCGGTTTTTGCGACGAATGGTCCGGCGTCTCAAAGCGCTGCGCGCCATCAATCGGGTCGGGATCGGACCCAACGCCATCAATCGTGACGAAATGGTGAAAGCCTGGACCGTGAGCTATTTTCTCCCCATGCTCAAGGGTAAAGAAGTCGAAGGACCGGAGCGCACAAAAGCCCTCGAGCTACCTTCTGACGAGGAGTTGCAGTCCGAGACGGTTGGGGTCAGGCGAGTGCCCCGGCCAAAGAAAGGCCTTAAGCTGCCGGCTCTTTTTGCTCCTTGCAAAAAACACGAAGCGCTCAACTAAGAGACCTATCATATCCGCTTGGATAGGGGTGGCGACCGCCAAAGGGGGTTCGGAAAAGCCTCTGCTCGTGCGACTCTGAGATAAGATTGGAGAGAGCTATGAAAGACTGGATTGCCCCCCACGAATCCGACCCCAGACTGCCCACCGACCCGGAGTTTGTGGAGGTGAATGCGCTAGCGCAAAACTACTCAGCAACCCGAGGTGCCTTGATAGAGTTTGCTATCCGCTATCCCCGCACAGCCCGAAAGTCCGGGGGAAACCCGTGGACTAAAAGCGATTTGAAGGAAGCACTCTTCCTTCACGAACCTTCCGTGGCGGCTCACTTTAGCCGGCTAAGCGGCCCTAAGTGATTGACTAGGAAGGCGCTGCCAGCACTCGTTAGAAACTTACCCGGGTGAGCTTGGAAGAAGCAGAGAAAGCAAAAGTGGAGGCGTTGAGAGGGCAGCACCTTGCCTTGCAGGCTTTTCTTGATCCCCTGGAGCCGTACTTCGCCTTCTTTCCCCGCTTCCAAGAAAGACTTTATCGGCAGTTCGCCGAGGCCGGAGAAAGCCTGGGGCGGTCCCTCGTCAGTCTGCAATCCGAAGGGATCCTACCCGGATTAGACCCCGAAAACTTCGAACACCTGATCGTCCTCTGGTCCTCCGAACTTTATCGAGTTTACCTGGAAGCTATCGGGTTTTCGCCCCCGGAAGACGTTCGACTATCGGCTCACCTGGGCCCGCCGGTCAAGGACCTTAGCGCCTTCCGGGAGCGATGCCAGGGGGTGGAAGGGTGCTATGGCTTGATCGATCACTGGGAGAGCGTGTTGCAAAAGAGCTGCCCCGAGCTCTACCTACTGCCGTTTCTTTCCCCAGGTCAGACCGAGGGTTGCGATCTCGCTTGTGGTTGGGGTCGAGGCACCCACACGGTACTGGCCCGCTCCCCGGCTCTGCGTGTGAAATCTTATGATTACTCGCCCGAGCGACTCCGGCAACTATACTCTCTGGCCAAGGCCGAGGGCTGGAACGATCGGGTGGAGACTCAGGCCTGTCGAATCACTGAACTTCCGCTGGCAGCCGATAGCATAGACTTTATGGTGGCAGCAGACATTTTTGAGCTGCTACCAGAGACCATCCTACTGAAAACGTTGGATGAAATCTTAAGGGTCTGTCGGCCCGGAGCGATCCTCTATTTCAAGGTAACCCTGAACGCCTACCAGCCTGTGCTGGGTCAGGTACAAAACTTCTCCCCCCGAAAAGTGAAGGAACTTTTCGAAGGGAGAATGTCGGAAGGTAAGTCAATGGTGTTGTGCTTTCACGACCTCATGGCGGCAGAGCACTTCACCTTTCAGGTTAGAAACGAGGCTACGCCCCCCAGGGTTTTATCGCTTTCTTCAGCTGTTCATAGCCCTGCAAGAAGCCGGGGCGCTCGCCTGCGTAAACTTCGTCGAAGCTAGCCAGAGCACTGTCTAAGAATGCTTCTAGTTCTTTGTTTCCAGGATTGGCTTCCAGGTACGCATCGCGGATCAACACGAAGTGGATCCGAGGGTCATACGGTTTCTTGGTGCCCCCTACCCACTCGTCACCATCCAACAAACGGCGTAACATGGCGTCGGCCGAGCCCAGGGTTTGTTCGTGAATGGGCGGGCCGGACATGCGATACATAACCGAGGTCATGTCACGTCCGTTGCCGGTGGTGTAGCCCATTTCGCCCCACAGCTTTTGCATATTGGCCTGGGCGCCCACCCAGTCGATCACCTTCTGGCCGAAGAATCGGAGGGGGTCGGAAACATCGGCAAGCAGGTCAGTGAGTCGGTCGCCATCGAGATCGGTGCTCAGAACAATGACGTCTCTTTGCTCGATCAGATCCCAGAGCAAGAGGCCGTAGTTGGTGTCGGAGATGTGCTTTTCGATCTGCCCGGTCCAGTTTTCCATTCCGGCTTTGAAGTCCGCAGGAAGGAGGGCGATGATGCGATCAACTCTCTCCTTGTGTTCTTCATATCCATCAACGGCGTACTTGCGACCCACCTTAAATTTGGTGCCCTGGAGCAACCAGGATAAAAGCCCGGCATTGATACCGTCTTCCATGGCCTGGGTTGGCTTGAAAGCCACCCGGCCAAGTTTCCCGGTGTCGTTGACCATCTTGAGGAAGTGCCGGCACGCATAGGCCATCTGCACACCCGGGGTGTTCATCTCCGAGTGCACGATACCGGTTTTCGGGTCCACCTCAAACTTATTCTTGTCCTGGGAGTAAGGCAAGCAAGGCATACAGCGCACCACGGTGATGGTCCCGTAGGGCCGAACGTTACAGAAAACTCCAGCCTGGGTCCGCAGTTGGGCGTTGCCGGACTTGCCTTTGACCACCACTTTGCTGCCCTGGCCGTCGTCGACCCAGGCATCTCCCGCGGTGGACCACTTGATGGAAGCGCTGGGAACGTTTCCAAACCAGGCCAGGGGGGCGAGATTTTTATCGTGGCGATACTGGGCCCACATGGGAACCAGGTAAGAGGGCAAGTTCAAAACGTCCAGGGCGGCCACTGTACCCAACAGTGCAAAGCAATCCGTCAGTGAGTGGGCAACCGGATTGACCTTGCCGTCGTGAAATCCACCTTGCCAAATGACGGCATCGGGATAACCGTCCGGTCGGATATCGGCCGGCTTATAAAGCCTGGCGAGTTCTGACTCCAGGTCACCTCCTTCCGCCTCGGTCCGGGCAATTTTCATCAGGTCAATCATGGTGTTACTTTTACTCATTCTTTGCTCGTTCTTTAAGATTCAGGGCCACCCGATGGTGAAAGCCCCGGAATTCGGTCAGTACGATATGCGAAGCCAAAAACCTTGCCATCCGCCCGGCGAGCCACGCCGGGCGGGGGCGAATCGACTAGTTTTTGATACGCGCGACCTCGTTGGGCTCTAGAATGATCTCCGTGGCGGTAAAGAGGTTGATGTCTCTCCAGTACAGAGCGTTACCTTCCTGGTCCTCGACCATCACGTCCCACAGCTCGCTGTCTTCATCCGGAGCGAACACGATCTCCAGCTCTCCCCCATCGAGCAAAACTTCACCCTCCATGAGGTCGTCACCCCATTCTTCGGATTCCGAAGGGGCCACATAGAGAGCATAGATGTCTACCCCTGTGCGGTTGTAGAGCAGGAAGTCCTGAGCCCCTGCCCAGGCAGCCTGATAGACGGTCAGAAGCAATAGTCCGAGAACAGCGATAACTTTCATTGTACGCATATTTGCGCACCTCCCGTATAAGGTCGTGGCGACCTTGAATTAGAATCAGCGTAGATTCGCTGACAAAAGATCGCCACCTGTGCCTTCTTGTCGGAGAGAATTAGGTATTTTAATACTACTGAAAAGAGACGTCTGCGGTTGCCTCGATCAACTCTAGAACGCAACCCTCGATCCCGGGCCACTGGTCAGGGACCTTGCGGCCCTGGAGGCTATGATCGAAGAACCCGTCACGCCCCACGTAGAGGCCGACCTGGTTGGAAAGGGCAGTGCTGAAGGTGTACTTTCCGGCCGGAAAGCCGGAGATCGCATTGGAAGCGGGCACGATCGGCGGCTGTTTGGCTCTTCTCAAAAAACCGAAGATCGGGTCCCCCTCAAAGGTCAGCTTATGACTCAACCGCTCTCCCGGTGCCAGGGTAACGATGTCCTCATCCTGGAACGGTTCCCACTCCTGGGAAACGAACGGCTGCAGTTCGAAGTCTCGCCCTCCCGGTCCGCCGTCGACCACCATGGCAGCCTTCAAACGATAGTCCAACCGGTACCGGCAGAACCGGATGGGCTCATCGGATGTATTGGTGACGACGATTTCAAACTGCGGCAAACTGTTAGCGGGATAGGATTGTGCCACTGGAATCATCTTCATGGAAAGTGCGGAGGTTTGAGCTGCCACGGGTGGGACTCCAATCAGAATCAGAAGTAGAGGAATGGCGAAAAGAAAGACACCTGGTAGGTGCTTTCTCCTCCTTTGTGTCAATTCCATCTTAGGCCAGGGGGTTGTTCAGGTCGATGGCTGCAAGGCGATCCACCGGAGCGTCTCCCCGCAGCGAAGTGAGGTGCTCTCCGAGGGGCGGGTTCTTCAGGTCGATGGAGGTCATACCCCCGCCGATCTCCCAGAAGATCTCTTGACCATTCTCGCCGGGACCGATGTAGATCCGGTTGGTCCCCTGGTTGGAACTACTGATGTCGCCCGCCTTGTCGAAGTATCTCCACTCCCCGGGCACCAGGGTATCGTTGGAGGGGTTGAAGCGAGAGTACTCCACGTGAGGAATGGATCCATCGGCGTTGTTTTCGGTGGCGGTTTGGAAACTCACCTGGAAACCGGAGTCCAGGTTGTCACCGTTGGTGTCGTGAGCCTCGAAATGAGAGTGCAACGACAGTCCCTGGTGGCTGCGGTTGAAATCGTCGGCCCCCACGGTGTCTAATTGAGCTTTCAGATTCAAGAGCCGGATCGGAGTGGCGCAGTCCAGTAAGTATTCATCTTTGTTGGTAAACATGTGGTTGACGGCGTCGGCCGGATTGACGGGGTTTCCGTTGTCATCGGTTTCACGAATCTTCAGGTACTGGAAGGGCTTATTGTCCTCGCCCCGGGTTTGAACCAATTCCCAGTAGTCGGTACGGCCGATGATCTTGTCGTTTCCGCGGGTCTCGGCAGGCTCTAGGCGAGCCTTGGGGAGATCCACGATGTCCTCGGTAAACTTCCAGGCCGGGTCGGAAGCGAGTTCGGAAGCTTTGACCATGTTGGTACGGAACTCCACGTTGTAGACATCGCCCTCGGTGGCCAGTCGGTTGGTGGAGGTTCCATCGGACTGGGTCACGGTGATGACGTCACCCACGGAGAGTTTGCCGGCAGCACCGTTCCCGGCATCGGAGATAGCAACGGTCGCGCCGTCACCTCCGAAGAGTCCAGAGGTGATCTGGCCTTGCACTTGAGTCAAGTTGATGGCTGGTCCAGTAGGAGTAGCCGGCTCTTGAGGCAGCGTGGGAGTCGACGGTTCAGTCGGAGTCGCCGGAGTGGTGGGAGTTGTCGGCTCGGTAGGGGTTGTCGGCTCGGTAGGCGTGGTTGGTTGTGTCGGGTTCGCACCCGCATTCGGATTCGCGCCAGCGTTAGGATTCGCACCGGCGTTCGGGTTAGCGCCTGCATTCGGATTCGCGCCAGCGTTGGGATTTGCACCGGCGTTCGGGTTAGCACCCGCGTTAGGATTGGCGCCTGCGTTCGGGTTAGCGCCTGCGTTGGGATTTGCACCAGCGTTCGGATTCGCGCCAGCGTTCGGATTCGCGCCTGCGTTCGGATTCGCTCCAGCGTTCGGATTTGCCCCAGCGTTAGGGTTAGCACCAGCGTTCGGATTAGCGCCTGCGTTGGGATTTGCACCGGCGTTCGGGTTAGCGCCTGCATTTGGATTCGCGCCAGCGTTAGGATTTGCACCGGCGTTCGGGTTAGCGCCAGCGTTCGGATTAGCGCCTGCGTTGGGATTTGCACCGGCGTTCGGGTTAGCGCCTGCATTTGGATTCGCGCCAGCGTTAGGATTTGCACCGGCGTTCGGGTTAGCGCCAGCATTAGGATT
>JBAYRN010000004.1:0-95361 GCA_041676625.1 Vulcanimicrobiota bacterium | reverse complement strand
TTTTCTCCTCCTGGAGTGGAATTTTCTGTGGAATAGTGGACCTATTTGAGGAAAATTTCGCTTCAGGAGGTGGAAAATGAACAAGTTTGGTGACCGAAGGCTGAATGTCCACAGGCCCTAGTCAGGAATTCCAAGTTCTGTTTGCAGAGAACGTGATCGTAATCTCGACCAATTTGGTTAGCCCGGCTAGCTTTCCAATGCTCCTCCCACAGCCCTTCTAGCTCCCGGGTCACCGTGGGGTCGGCCGGAGGTGCTGTCGGCGGAAAGCTTTGAGGAGGCTCTACCGGTCGCAGTAGTCCCAGCACCGGCATCGAGCAAAGACCAAAGACCAAAACCAGGGGAACCCAAAAAAGATAGTAAGCCTTTCCTGGCCTTCCTCTCCAAACCCAGGGCACCATTCCGTGTAATTTTCTGCTCACCACGAGTAAGACCCAGGAGACCGGCGCCAGCATCAGGATCCACCAATTTGCGATAGAGGCAAGGAGCGTGTCTATCAGCTCAGCGACCTCCCCAGACGGAGAGAAGTAGTGATGATGTGATCGCCCAAAAAAACTGGCATTGGCCTGCTCCAGCGCTGGTATCAGCACCACGGACAACAACAGGACCAGGCCGAAAGCGGCTACAGGAGCCACTACCCAGGCTCCGAGAGAAGTCAAAATCTTAACTTGACGCCCCTCCAGGACAGGCCGCAGCACCCAGGCAAGAAAAAGCCAGGCGATCACTCCCACCAGCAGGCAAATGACCACAAAATATACTAGATTCGGTCCGCCCGGGTCCCCTAATTCAGCCCGCTGCTGAGTTCCCCAGGTAACCGCGAGAATTATGGGCGAAAAGAACCAGCCGCCCAAAGCCAGGGAGGCCACGCGTTCGCGAAGAGAATACTGGAGCGGCGGGGCAGGCTCGTTACCCAATTCTTGCAAGATGTAATCTTTTGAAATCTCTTGGGAAGATTGATCGGTTTGGGTCGCGGCCAGACTCTCAAACCAGGGCCAGAAGTCCTTACCCGACCGGATCTGATTGAGGTGTTGGTGAATGAGGCGATAGACTGAAAGAAGCCGTTCACCGGAACCTATCCTTTGGACCGCTTCGTCATAGGTTGCGTTGACCAGATCCGCAAACGAGTTGGCCTCCCTTTGAAAGCAGCGATTTATAATCGAGTCTAGTTCGGCGTTTGCCATGGCCTACTATTCGTCAGTCATGAACATTTTCTCTCTAAACCAAAAAAAGCGCGTTTTCACGCGCTTTTTTGGCTGGGGTACCTGGATTCGAACCAGGGAATGGCGGAACCAAAACCCGCTGCCTTACCGCTTGGCTATACCCCAATAACATCGGTATGATAGCTAGAGATCTGGCTGTCGTCAACCATCTCCCCAAAATTGACGTGGATACTTTTTAACCCGCCTCCACGTAGGGCGGTCGGCCTGAAGCAAGCCGACACCAGGCCTGCTTCCCTATTACCGGAGCGAGAATCGAACTCGCGACTCCGCCGGATTCTCGAGGTGTTGGTGTCTCGACCTCAAGGCGGCGGCGCTTTTCCACTAAGCTACCCGATCTCGTCGTCTTCGTTCTCCTGGAACTCTTTATATGCCTGCTCGAACTCTTGCTTCTTTTCGTCGGTCACTTCCTGCAGCTGGGTCAATAGTCCGAAACCGTGGGCGGCCTCCTCCAAATGGGCGTCGGCCCGGCCCGGCGCAGTCAACGGGTCGAAGCTCTTGAGTCCATCCACCGCGTTGCGCAATTTCTCTAGTCCCTGGCTAGCGGCATCGAGCAAGACCTCTCCGTCGGGGAAAGAAGCCGGGGAGTGCATCACCGCTAAGCGCTGCGAATAAACATCAAAATGGCGCTCCAGAACATTCAGGGCATCGAGATAGCCGGCATGCTCGATCCTCTCACGATTGCGAGCCATGACCAACCCTTTTATGAGTTCGAGAGGGTTGCGGTTTTTATCCGTCATCTATCCGCCCCCATCGGAGACGCTATTCGCGTTGGAACCATCCTCGGCTTTAGCTGCTGCGATTCCACCGTCGAAAGCAGTGGTGCGCGCCCAGGAGCCCCGTAAGGCCTGAGACAGAGCGATGGCATCATTGAGTGCCTTGGCCCGGGCGGTAGAGAACTTGGAGGCCTGGGCTACCGATTGAGAGCCTGCGTCTGCCGCCGAAGAAGCGGTGGAAACGAAGCTCGCGTTGGAGACGGATTTACTGCCCCGGGTAGACCATGAACGCGCCATAGAGAGCCAGCTGGATTGAGCTACTGATTGCGAACCAAAGGCTGCCCGGGCTCCCGCGGAAGAGTCCTTCTCGGCATCGGCGTTAGCCACCGAAAACGAGTTGGCACTGGCCGAAGCATCGGAGCCTGCTTTTGCCGAGGCCGCGGATTGGCTCTTATCGGCGCTCCAAGCATTGGCTACCGACGACATGGCGGCATTGGCCCGGGCCCCCGAGAAACGTCTGGCTGCCGCCGCAGCCGCAGACCCGAAATCGGAACTGGCAGCCGCTGTGGAGCTGCGTCGGGCATCCGCGTCGGCGACCGAGCGGTGGTCGGCGGAGGCTCCGGCAGAACTACCTTTTAGGGCATTGGCACTAGCTGCCGAGTGGTTTTGCGCCACCGCATCCGCATCAGAACTCAGGTTTGCGGTAGCAGAAGCAGCGGAAGAGTCCTCGGCCGCTGCTGCGGCGATACTGTGATGGCTGCTCTCGGCGTTGGCCACCGAGTGTTCGTAAGAGGCCGCCGTGGCGGAACTCCCCACCTGGGCCTGGGCGGTGCTGGCGGAATAATTGCCGGAAACCGAAGTCGAAACGGACCCGAACTCGGCCGATGCACTGGCCGAGCTGGTGTCATCCGCCAGGGCCTCCGCAGCCGAGTGCCTATCTGCAAAAGCCAGAGCGTCGGCAGAGTTGGAGGCGGTGGCCGAAGCGGCGGAATCTCTCAGCGATACGGCGTTGGCGATGCTGCTGTTCAAAGCATCGGCGTTGGCCACCGAAGAATCGCCCGCAAAGGAAGTGGCTGAGGAAGTGTCTTCGGCGGTAGAAACCGAGGTGGAACGATCGCGGGCGGTGGCCGTGGACACGGCATCCCACTCCGCGCTTGCGCTGGCCGAACTCCGGTGGGAAGCATCAGCTTCCGCGTTGGAGTTGCCCTGGGCGAAGGCCTGGGCGTCCGACTTTCCGGCGGCCGAGGCTGAGGTTGCAGAACCATAAAGGGCGGTAGAATCTGCTACGCTACCTTTGGAAGCTTCGGCTGCGGCGCTCGAATCTTCGGCCGCAAATCCACTTGCAGAGCTGTGATGGTTAGCCTGAGCCACGCTCTCGGAACCGTTGAACGCCTGGGCGGTCGAGACCGAGCGGTGTTCGGCACTGGCGCTGGCCGAACTGGTATCGTCGGCGGTAGCCTCTGCGGCTGAACCACCCCGGGAAAAAGCCAGCGCGTCGGCGGTATTGGAAGCCTGGGCCGAAGAGGCCGAGCCGTCTATAGACACGGCGTTGGCGATGCTGTCATTCAATGCGTCCGCGTTGGCCACCGAAGAATCACCCGCGAAGGCGGTGGCTGAGGAGGTGTCGTCGGCTGCGGCCGTGGCCGCAGAGTGAAAGTCGGCAGTGGCGGTGGAAACGGCACCCCATTCTGCACTCGCGCTGGCGCTACTGGTGTCGTCGGCTTTGGCCTCAGCCGCCGACTGACCCTGAGCAAAGGCCAGAGCATCGGCGGAATTGGAGGCCGTGGCCGAAGCGGCTGAGTCCTCTAAAGAAACGGCGTTGGCGATGCTGCTGTTCAAAGCATCGGCGTTGGCTACCGAAGAATCGCCCGCAAAGGAAGTGGCCGAGGAAGTGTCTTCCGCGGTAGAAACTGAGGTGGAACGATCACGGGCGGTGGCCGTGGACACGGCATCCCACTCCGCACTCGCGCTGGCCGAACTCTTATGAGCGGCATCAGCTTCCGCGTTGGAGTTACCCTGGGCGAAGGCCTGGGCGTCCGACTTTCCGGCGGCCGAGGCTGAGGTTGCAGAACCATAAAGGGCGGTAGAATCTGCTACGCTGCTCTTGGAAGCTTCGGCTGCGGCGCTCGAATCTTCGGCCGCAAATCCGCTTGCAGAACTGTGGTGGTTAGCCTGGGCCACGCTCTCGGAACCGTTGAAGGCCTGGGCGGTCGAGACCGAGCGGTGTTCGGCACTGGCGCTGGCCGAACTGGTATCGTCGGCGGCCGCCTCCGCGGCTGAGCCACCTCTGGAAAAAGCCAGCGCGTCGGCGGTATTGGAGGCCTGGGCCGAAGAGGCCGAGCCGTCGATAGACACGGCGTTGGCGATGCTGTCATTCAAAGCGTCGGCGTTGGCCACCGAAGAATCACCCGCGAAGGCGGTGGCCGAGGAGGTGTCGTCGGCCGAGGCCGTGGCCGCAGAACTGCCGTCGGCGGTAGCGGTAGAGACCGCACCCCATTCGGCGCTTGCGGCGGCCGAGCTAGAGTTGGTTGCGGTCGCCTCGGCTGCCGAATCACCCTGGGCGAAGGCTAAAGAGTCTGAACTTTCTCCAGCGACTGCCGAGGTCGCCGAGCCAAAGAGAGCCGTGGAACTCGCCACGCTGCCCTGGGAGGCCTCGGCGTTGGCCACGGAGTCCTCCGCTGCAAAACCGGTGGCCGAGCTGGTACCGGAAGCTTGGGAAGTCGTCGCTGAACCATTGAAGGCGGTGGCGGTCGAGACCGCTGATTGCTCGGCCGTGGCGCTGGCCGAACTGGTATCGTCGGCGGTGGCTTGCGCTGCTGAATTGTCTTGAGAGAAAGCCAGAGCATCGGCGGAGTTGGCCGCCTGGGCCGAGGAGGCCGAACCGTCCAACGCGACTGCGTTCGAGACGCTGCTGTTTAGAGCGTCGGCGCTGGCCGCCGAGTCGGCCCCCGCAAACGACGTGGCCGAGGCCAGATCATCGGCAGTGGCCACGGCTTCTGAGCCCGAACTCGCGGTGGCCGTTGCCACTGCACTATTCTCAGCCGAAGCTACAGCCGAACTCTGACCAGTGGCGGTGGCTTCGGCCGCCGAATTGTTTTGGGCCGAGGCAGTGGCATCCGAGAGGTGTCCGGAAGTGGATGAAGCAGCCGAACCGTCATTGGCAACGGAGGAGGACTGGCTGAACAGATCTGCTCCCGCTGAAGCGGAAGAACTGTCGCGAGCCACGGCGTTAGCTTGAGAACCCAGGTTTGCCTCGGCGCTGCTGCTGGAACCCAGGTTGGCGGAAGCCTGAGCGGCCGAACCGTGATCCGCTGAAGCCGCCGAAGAACTCCCAAAGTTTGCCTGCGCGGTGGCGGTGGAAATGTGATCGGCGCTGGCGCTGGCGGTCGAAGAGTTGTCCGCGCTGGTGCCTGCTCGACTGAAGTTGTCAGCGGCTGCGGTAGCGCTGGAATAGTCATCGGCGTTGGCCGCAGACCAGGAGTAGTCGTCGGCTACCGCGGTGGCGCTGGAGTAGTCGTCAGCGGCGGCCGCTGCGATGGAATAGTCGTCGGCGGTCGCCGAGGCGGTGGAGCCGTCGTCGGCAGCCGCTGAAGCAAACGAGCCGTCATCGGCGGAAGCAGTGGCCCGGGAGCCGTCATCGGCGATAGCGAAGGCGCTCGACCCGTCAGTGGCCGAAGCGGTGGCCCTCGACCCATCTTCGGCGATGGCGGTGGCTGAAGAGCCGTTGGCGGCGTAGGCGACAGCCACCGTGAGGTCCGGATCGTTCAACAGGTCATCCAGCCAGCTACCCAAACCCTGGGTAAAATCGATCCCTTCCAGAAGCTCAGCCCCCCCACTGAGGGTGATACCGAGCTGTGCTTGCCCCTCCCCGGCCCGGGCGGTAGCAATGACCTCCTGGCCCGGCTGGACATCTCCAATAAAATTAAAGTTGACATCCAAATAGCCTGAACTCGAAGGAATACTGTAGGGGTTACCTGGTCCGGTGATCAATGTGCCGCCTCCTGGAAGATTTCAATTAGGATAAAGAAAGGGTTCTCTGGGTTCAATCAGTTTACCTAGTGTTAACATCTGGTCTAGGCTTTTTAGAAGATTCTTCCGGAAAAGTTTACAAATGGAGCCCGGCCCCGGCTCCTCCGGCTCGAAAATCGCCCGCTCCGAAATAACACTCCTCGTCTCGGTCCCAGACCAGGGCGGCCGCGTGGCTTCGGCTCGGTCCCAAAACGATCTTGTGCCCGATCTCTTCCAATCGCCGTCGCACATCCACCGCCACCCCGTCTTCCACCACCAGTTCGTTCGGAAGCCACTGATGGTGGATCCGCGGAGCGTCCATGGCCTGGCGGATGTTTAGCCCGTGATCAAAGTAATTCATGGCCAACTGAAAGACCGTGGTTGCAATACGCGGACCTCCCGCCGACGCCAGCGCCGCTACCGGCTTACCCGCTTCCAAGACCAAGGTGGGAGCCGAACTCGAAGCAGGTCGCTTACCCGGTTCCACCTGGTTGATACGGGAAGAAACCAGACCGAACGCGTCCGGGGTACCGGGTTTGCGGCTGAAATCGTCCATCACGTTGTTCAAGATAAATCCAGTGCCCTCCGGCACGATCATCGAGCCGAACCAGAGATTCACCGACTCGGTCGCCACCACGTATCCACCCGCGCTGTCACCCGTTGCGTAGGCGGCCGTCCCTCCAGTCCCGGGTAGACTGACCCCACAGGGGGCGTCCCGGCGGAGCGGTGGCGAGGCCACCAACTCCATGGCCCTCCCCTGGGTGATCTCAGAATGCAGATCCCTAAGGTGGTCCTCGGCCAGCATGGCCCCGACCGGTACATCGAAGTAGGCCGGGTCTGCGATCCATGTCGATCGGTCGGCAAAGGAGAGCCGCATGGCTTCGGCCTGAAGATGGTAGCACTCGGCACTCAAGAACTGTTCCGGCCCGATCGCGAATGGCTCGAGCATCTTGAGCATTTGCAGCACCTGGATCCCGCCCCCCGAAGGAGGGCAAACGGTGAAGTACTCCCGTCCCCGGTAGATGCAACTCACCGGCTCCCGCTCTACAACCCGGTAGCCCCTCAGGTCTTCGGCGGCGAAGATGCCCCCGTGCTTCCTCACCGAGGCCACGACCCGCTCGGCGGTCTCTCCCTCGTAAAACTCTCTGGGCCCGAGGCGCGCTAACCGCTCATAAGTGTCGGCAAGGTCCGGCAGATACATTCGACCCCCGGGGGTGATACAATCCTGTTCTAGAAACAGTCTGGCAGCCTCGGAGAAGCGTGCCAGGTGGTCCCGACTCCCCAGGATCACTCTGCGAAGATTGGCATAAACCTCCACACCCCGGCGAGCCAATTCTATACCCGGAGCCAGAGCACGCTCCCAACTGATGGTACCGAACTCTTGCAGCAACCTGGCCAGTCCCGCTACCGTCCCGGGGACCCCGGGCGCCAAGCCACCCTTGGTCGAGCTGAGTTCGTCGTCTCCGAACATATCGGGGTCTGAGGCGGCCGGCGCGGTTTCTCGAAAGTCGAAGAGCCGAGGACGCGCCATCCCTGGTAGATGGACCAGGGCGAAGCCTCCACCACCGATTCCAGTGTATTGTGGACAAACCACGCCCAGAGTCAGCGAGAGGGTGACTGCGGCGTCCACCGCATTGCCCCCCTCCTTCAAAACGTCTCTAGCTGCTCGAGACGCCGCCCTGTGATCACTGACGGCGATCCCTCTTCTCCCCCAGGTGGGGAAGGGCGCCTGAGGCAGGCGCGGGGTCCTTTCTTCTCTGTGTTGACTCACGGGCGCCCCCCTTCGGGTACCCGATCAAAACCCCTGTCGCAGCTCGACAAAGGGCTATCGCAACCGGAGAGAAATGACCCCCAATGGCGACTAGGAGGCCGACCGGAAACCCCGTTGACAGATCGCGAAGGACATTTTGGCCCTCCGGAATTGGACATTTTCGAGTAATATCGGGAATATTTCGCGACAAATGGACTGTTTCGGAGGGACAATAATGGGCGAGCGAGATGGCGGCGGGGTTTCCGGTCGGCCTCCTAGGCCTCTCCTTATATTAGCGCTGCTGTTCCTCTTTGGACCATCGGCCGCCCGGAGCGACGATATCGCGGGAGGCCAGGTGAATTCTCGCCCCGCCCTGGTCTCCCCGGAGGGCAGCCACCCCCGCTTCATCGTGCAAACCGTACCCCAGGCCAGTACCACCGCCACCTGTCTTGCTATCCGCTACGCCGAACCGGGATCCGTGCGTCCGCCCGCCGGGGCGGCCCATCTCTTGGAGCACCTACTTTTTCGGAGCCGCCTGGGACAAAAGCCCGGAGCCTTGCTCTTGCGAAACGAACTGCTGGGTGATAGCTGCCGGGCCTGGGTCACCTCCGACACTATCGTGTTTTCCGAAGTGGTCCCTTCGGAAAATGGACTGGAAAGTCTGAAACTTCAACTCTCTCGGCTCAAGGGTGTCCCGGACGATGAGGAAGGGCTACGCCTGGAGCGAGCAGCTCTCAAAAAAGAGATCGCAGCGGTGGCTTCCGAGGAAGAGAAGGCTCGCCGGGCCATGCTCGATCACTTCGGACTTGAGCCCTATCCCGAAGGAGTTTCGGAAACGCTCGATTCATTCACCTCCGAGACTCTCCAGAAACTTTTGGAGGGACTGAGCCTGGAAGACGATGTGGTGATAAGCGTGGTAGGTCCTCACACCGATCGTGAGGTCAGAAAGGTACTTTCGGAGACCCTGGCCCCTCTGACACCAAGCCGAGAATCTCCCCGAGAGAGAGCGCTTGCTCCCCAAGAAAACCCCGGCACCATCCGGGTCGCCTCTACTTACAACCAGACCTCCTACTTCCTCGATCCGGCCCATTCGGATCTTCGAGTGTTCAGGGTCGCTGAACAACTCGCCGAGTTACGGCTCGGCAAAGGTAGGGTTGCCATGGAAAAAGAGAGCGGCAGTCTGCTGCGGGTCGACCTGGCAGCCGACGCCTCCCTCCCCGCCTTGCTAAAAGACCTCACTCCGGCAGAAGCCGTCCAACTGCATCGAGATTTACAGCGAGACTGGCTGGATCGATACGAGTCTCAGCAGACCAGAGCCGAGATGTTCTCTCTCTCGGCCCTGTACGGAAAAAAGCCCGAAACGATGGTCTCTAAAGAGGACATCCCACTGCTGTTCAGCCAGTCTCGAGAACTACTGCAAGCAGCGCTCGACTCCGAGACAAAGATCGTTTTAGCCGCTCCCGGTCAAGCGCAGGAAGGCCTGTACCCTTATCGGAGCAGGGCCTACCGAAACAGTGAGTCGCCTAGCGCCAAGATGAAACTCCCCAACGGGATCGATGTCACCACCCACCAACTCGACTCTTTTCCCATTGTTGCCGTGGCCGGCTTTTTCAGGGTGGCCCCGGCCCTCGACAGCCAGGAGATCGCCACTCTCAAGGAGGCTCTGGGAAAAGAGACCAGCATGGAGTACGAGGTTACACCCACCGGGATCTTCTTCCACCACTGGGCTCCGGCCCGGGAATTGGCCCAGCTTCTTTCCAGCAGCGCCGACGAACTCAAGAGGTTGGCTGAAGTTGAGGATTTTCGGGCGATGGCTTCACCCCGGTTGTCCCTGATCGAAGAGTTTTTCACTCCTCCCGAGGCTGCCGATAGCGTAAGAAAACTGCGGGGGTCGCGCCTCTTTCAGCCCCGTGCCAGTCACCTGGTGGTGGTGGGCCCACTCCAGCCCGAGGAGCTTGACAGGGGTCTCAGGCCGGCCTGGAGCGGTTGGTTTTCGAGCGCCGGGCCAGCCGGATTTTCACCCCCCGGCAGCACTTCAACCCAGGAACTCCCGGACCATAAAGTCGTGCCTCTACCAGCGGGTTCAAGTTCGGCCTTGGTCCTCGGCTTTCCGGGGCCCGCTCGCAGCTCGCCCGATTTTTTGCCGTTCAACCTGGCGCTCCAAACCCTGGCCGGGCGTCCCAACACCAGTCTGCTGGTCCGTAAACTCAATCAGGCAAAGCTCGGCGTGACCTCGGTCAAAGTCTTTCCTCTCCCCAGCGGGTCCGACCAGGAGAATGCAGACCGTCAGACCTGGTTAGTGGCGGTGCGGGGCGGACAGGCCTGGGAAGAGCCTGAATTGGTGGTCAAGACTATCTCGGGGTTTTTGAAAGAGCTGGGGTCAATAAAGCTTTCCTCGCATGAGTTGGAGTTGACCCGGGACTACCTGAAAAGCAGCCTGACCCTCTCCGCCTCTACCATTCGAGGTCGAGCCCGAGTGCTGGCCCATTCCGAGTTTTATCGCCTGAGCGACTCATACTTGCAGGACTACGCAGGGCTTTACGATCACCTGACTCCTGAGTTGGTCCAGGCGATCTGCCGCAACTACCTGGAGCAAGCCAGGGTGAGATGGATATACCTGCAACCGGGAAACCAGCAAGAAACGGCGAATTCTGACCAGCATGAGTAGCTTGATCGCCCATTCACCCTGGTCTGTTCTCTTTGGCGTAAACGGCGGTACCAAAGCCGTCTTCTTTCGCCAGTTGGCCACCATGATCCAGGCCGGTCTTCCAGTGGGGCGCGCCGTCAGTACCGCCTCGGAAGTTGGACTTCGCAAGGTGGGCTCCAGCCTGGTCTCCATGATTGAAAAAAAAGGTTCCACCCTCTCCGAGGCCATGGCTCGTTTCCCCCATCACTTCAGCCGGTGTGAAGTGGCGATCGTTCGAGCCGGAGAGAAGTCCGGACAGATGGATCGCCAACTCGAAGAACTGGCTACCGCCGCCGAGCAAGATTGGCAGATGCAGAAAAAAATCACCAGCAAGATGGTGTATCCCCTACTGGTGGCCCACGCCGCGGTGCTTCTTCCACCCCTTGTCTTACTGGTGAGTAGTGGATTGGCGGCGTATCTCAAAGCGATCCTGACCATCCTTGTCCCAGCCTACTGCGTGGCTGCAGGGCTCTTCCTGTCCTACCGGTTTTTTAAACAGTCCGGCGGCCCCCGGCGGCTTATGGACACCCTACTTTCCACCGCACCTCTAATCGGTGGGCCCAAAAAACTGGGAGCGCGCATCCGTTTTTTGAGAACCCTGGCCAGTTTGATCGAGGCGGGGTTTCTACCCAGCCAGGCACTGCCGCTGGCAGCCGACTCTTGCGACAACTTCTGGTTGCGCGACAAGGTCATGCCAACCTGGAACAAGCTGGGCAAGGAAGTCACGCTGTCCCAGGTGATGCGGCTGTCGGGGGCTTTCGAGTCCTTTGAAATAGGGTTGGTGGTGAGCGGAGAAGAAGCCGGCTCGTTTTCGGCCACCCTCAAGCGAGCGTCTGAAAGCCTCCGACCTGAATACGATGCTCAGGTCCATCGCCTGATGACCGTTTTGCCGATCGTCATGCTGCTGTTCGTGGGTGGCCTGGTCGGATTTGTGGTCATCAATACCATGGCGGGCATCTTTGCCCCCGTTTCGGACTTGATGTACTAGGGAATCGAGGGATTAAAGGGCCGGAGAGGTGGAATCTTTTGCTCGGCCCTGCGGTCATAGGGCGAGCTGACCACCACTCTGACCGGATAGTTCGAGCCCGCCTGGGGAAACAACTCCACATCCACCTGTCGGGTCTCGCCCGCCTCCAGTCGGTAGGTCCGAACCGGCAGTCCTTCTCCGGTCACCCCCATGGGGAGATCGTACAACTCCCCGTCTAAAGCCAGAACCCCTCGGGCCGCCCCGCCCCCCGAAGCAAAGCCGATTCGGACCTCCTGGGCCACTGAGGTGGGATTGCTGAGCACCAGGCTGGCTCGATAGACGGTGCCGAAATTTCCGTAAGAGGGGTGACCCCCGGTGACATCTTTTTCGTAGGGCTCCCCGCCGAACTCTAAATAGGTGTACGGCCCCCCCACCAGGTGGCTGTATTCGGTGGCAATCTCAGCCGGAAAGACTCCGCTTGCGGTTCTTCCCGGGTCCCGGGAGGAGGCCGGAGTCTCAGGCAGCGTCAGGGTACTGGTGGCCAGCACGCGAATTCCGATGGGAGCAGTGATGTTGGAAAGATCGGCTAGATAAGCCATGCCGCTCATGGTCTGTCCCGGCTTCACCCGCCGAATCTCCATCGTTCTGGTGCCGTTTGCCGGCAGAACCATCTCCTCGCCCATGCCGGTGGCTCCCGCAACCGAATAGTCCAGGGCCGCCGTATGGCCCACGTGGATCTCGTCGGGAGAAGGCCCATAACCGAACCACAGCAAGCGAACCCTGCGTTCGACCGGTGCGGTATTGGTGAGTTGCAGAACCAGATAGCGGTCCGGGTCGCCGGGCTGGTTTCGATGATGCCACATAAAGCGGAATGGGGCATCCGAAACCTGGCGTTCGAACAGCACACCATCGGAGACGATGCGCTCAGGGTGGTTGGAAAGCACCACCACTTCGGCGGGGCGAAACCCTTGCCGAGGCTGCTCCACGACCTTGATCGCAATTTTGGAGTCGACCGGGATCGCACCCTGGCCGACAGCCCGAACGCGATAATTCCAGCTCGCTTCCTCTTTGGATTCCAACTTTTCCAGGGAGATCTCAGCCCCAATCATGGTCCGGGCGGAAAGCCAGCGGTCAAGAGATCGCTCCACACGCTTGGCGGTAACCGGACCATAGAAAGTCAGAGTGCCGGGGCCTTCACCCCAGCGGGCCGACCAGGGCTTCACGCTGACCGGCAGCTCGGGGATCTGGACCCCGGAACTCGTGGTGGCCAGCAGGTTGGTCCTGGCCCAGGACTTCCCGGTCAGGCGAAACTTGCCACCTCCCAGAGCTTCGACTTCCACCACCCCAGGATCGGACGATTGCACCGAGACCCCTTCGTGGGGAGCGATGGAAACGGTCCGGCTTTCCCCCAGCGGCACCACCTGCCCATCCACGCTCCACTTAGGGACCGGTGGCGGCTTGGCCTCAACCTTTGCAGAGTCCGCCAGGCAGAGCTGGGCCAGAAAGGCTATGACAAAAATCAGGGCCAGAGGCCCCGGATATCTCTTATCCGAGATCGGTACTATCGGCAGGTACAAGGTTTGGCTCCGTATCGCTGGGAAGATCCTTGAGCAGATCATCCATATCATCGAGAATCTCCCCGAAAGCTTTCGTGCGGCCCACCAGGAAGTCAAAGGCAATGCATACACTATCATTGCACTGGAGCCATTTCTTGGTGCCGTCGATCAGTGGCTGAGGGTCTGGAAACGGATCCTCCTCAGCCAGCGCTTCCAGGGCGTCCAGGTAGCGCTCGAACAGGTCCTCCCCTTCGGCGAAGAGAGCCTCCGCCTGGGTCACCATGTACTTGATCTGGCTGGGCATGGGATCGTCTTCCAGAACTCCCTGTTGGGAGTAGCAGATCTCTTTGAGTCTGGGGATCTCCAGCTTAAAGCCGTCAAAGATTTCCCGAAAAGCTTCATAGGCCTCAATCACCGGCTCCAATTCTGCTTCCTCTTCGACGAACTCGTGGACCGACCAGGCCAGCTGCTGCAAAACCGGACTTTGATAATGGGTTTCGGGAATGGGATACTCCACCATCTCCTCGATATCGAGTTCCGACTGCCCCGGATTGCCGCTGGGGGCGGCCACGGGCATCAGGGCATTACAACTGGCGCAATACTTGGCACCCTCACTGTTGTCAGTTCCACACTGTATACAAAGCATACGTTCCTCCGAAGCAGCGTTTAGACAATGACCACGGTTTCCCTGGGATAACGCTCCTTCGTACCTCTCCAAGAGCCCCTATGCGGGCAATGACAAAAGGCACCTTGAATTGGCAAAAGCCTTTCAAGTGCCTTTAGACTTTAATCTGAGTTTTTTGTTTCTTAAGCGAAGGCTTGTGGGTAGTAGCCTGCACCGGCAGGTCCATAGCCCTGTCCCCCGGCCATTCCGGAAGGCGCCATGTAGTTGGCGTTCATCCCACCCACGGCCCCGGTGTTGGCACCTTGATACTGGGACATCATCTGTGCGATCTGACGCTGCTGGTCCGCCCGCACCTGCGCCATTTGCGCTTCGACGTTCTTTTTGACCTTGCGTCCTTTCAGCCAGGAAAAGACTGTCGTCCCCAAGCTAAGTACCGCAGGCGCGGCCATCAGTGCTAAATGCAAAGCCATATCGTTTTCGCTCCTAAATCTTTGTTCTGCGGCTATTATCTCACAGCTCTTTGAAATGTTAAGGGGCAAAACAAAGTTTTTTTGTAAAAAGGATGTTAACCGCGGAGATCGATCACGGCCTTGATCTTTCCGGTCCGGGTGACTCTCTCCAGGGTTCCCTGAGCCAGCAGGTCCACCTCCAGCCCCCCCAGCCAGCCCTCTCGAAAGGCTTCTTCCAGCTCCGGCAAACCTACCAGCAAGGTCTCCTTGACCTTATCTGCCGAGACCATGGCCCCCCGGGACGAGCGCTCCACCCGAATCTGCAAATGGTCCTTGAGCCCATCCTTACTGATGACCAGTTGAAAGATGTGACCAACACCGTCGAGTTGGTCCAGGGTACGGGCAACATCGGCCGGATAGAGATCGGCGCTACCGATGCGAATGCGGTCCCCGATCCGTCCCTTGAGTTCAAACACCCAGGCCGAACTATCGACCCAGCGACCCAGATCCCCGGTGCGATAACGGATCAGAGGCATCAAGCGGCGGCGCAAACAGGTCACGGTGATCTCGCCGATCTCACCGTCTTTCACCGGTCGACCGGTCTCGGGGTCGAGAAACTCTAAGAACTGATAGTCGTAGAGGAGGTGGTGGTGACCGACCGGCAAGTCCAGGGTTTGATAGCCCACCGGGCCTGCGTCGACCGAAGCGTAGCCAGCCGAAGCCACCGTGCTCGCCCCCAAAACGTCTTGAAGGTAGAGGCGGGCTTCTCTAGACATGGCTTCACCGCCGTACAGGATGGTCCGAACCTGTAAGGAGACTTTTTTCTCCTCTGCCAGTTCTGCCAGTCGCACCAACAACGACGGCAGCCCCAGAAGCACGGTGGGATGAAAGAGTTGTAGATAACCCAGAATGCTATCGGCGTCTACATTACCGGCGATGGGTAGCTTGATGCAGCCGAGCTTTTCCAACGCCTCGCTGGCGGCCAGAAAACTGGTCCACAGGTTCCCCGCCATAAAGAGGTTGGCCACCGTATCGCCCCGGGTCACCCCGGCTTTCTGGTAAATGGCGGCTAAAATATCGGTGATCTCCTCCCACTCGTCCAGAGAGAAAAAGCTGAACTTGGGGGCACCGGTGGAGCCGCCCGAGGCAAAGATGTACGCTCCCTCCAGGGGTCCGGTGAGGAGGTCCTCCCCCGCCGGCGGCGTGTTTTGGCGCAGGGTTTCTGAATCCAGGCGAGGCAGCTTCTGGAGATCCCGGGCACCGCTTATCTCGAGGTCCGGTAGCACTCGTGCGTAGTAGGCGCTGCGGCCCCTGGCGATATCGAGAAGGTTCTTCAGCTTGCGGGTTTTCGAGGGTGGAATAGGCTGCAGACTCCGCTCGGCGTCAAACCGCCTGGGCAACGACTCGATGACCGCCCAGCGTACCAGCTCCCGGAGCTGAAACGTGCCGTCGTGAGGGCTACCATGATTGGGGCGCCACATCTCTCCCCACTCGGTGATGCGGTGCACGCCCAGGTCCGTCAGGGCCAGTCCCACCGAGCGAAAATCTCGAGGTAGACCGGCCAGACCCACCGACTGCAAGCGACGCCTGATGGGGTTCAACCAATCTATCAGGACAGCAAGATCCGGAAAGGGAACGACGATCAAGGTGCGGTTGAGAGGACTACCCCGGTGGTCCTCCCAGCGCCGAACATGAATCGACCAGGCCAGATCAGGCGCGTGGTAGATTTGCGCCTTGTCCTGCAGAGCCAGAAAGCGGGTTAGCTCAAACTCCTCTCGCAGATCAACCTTCACCTCAAAGTCGCGCTCAGGTGACGGAAGAAGCTCGTTCCAGTGCTCAAATTTTTCGGCCAGATTTTGGCAAAACTCCGGCAACAGCTCAAGTTTCTTCTGGGGCCAGAAAAGGAGTTGAGAGGAACTGCCGGCCCGGGTTTCCCAGGAAACAACGTCCTGCACCAACCCCTCGTAGTTGAGCGAAGAAAGTTCATGATTTTCAAGATATCCGGCGGTGATCAGCGAAAATGAAAAACGGGGGCCATAGGGAATGACTTTGACCCCGTCACCCAGATTGGTGGACCATGCCCGGACCGTTTCTCCCCCACCCCGGATCACGATCCCATCCGAGCGTCGCCGCAAAATCGCTTCGTGTTCACTCGACTCTTCAGGGAGGGTGATCACCGAAAAGCGGTGATGGAGACGTTTTTCGCTGTCGGCTTCTTTCAGGCTGCGGGCAAAAAGCAGTGGGAAAAGTGGATCGCCGTGACTCACCTTGACCAGGTTGATGTTCTTGGTCAGCAACCCCTGGACCAACGAATCGGCAGAGCCCAAAAACCCGTTGCTCGGGGTCACGTGGGTGAGCACCCCCAGGGGTACCGCCCGGATATAACCGTTGTAGCCTTTACGCCAGACCCAGCTGTCCAGGCGGGCCGAACGCCCCAGGTCGTAACGCAGGATCCGCTGGAGTTCTGAGCGATCCAGAAGCCTGGCCAACTCCTCCAGGCCGCGCTCTATCATCTGAGCGGAAAACCCCACCACCGACGGCATCATCTCCACAGCGGTTCGACGGCCGTGATAATTGGGATTTCTCCACATCCGTCCAGCCCGATCCAGAATGTCGAGAATCTCGCGGATGGCCACATCCTGCAAACTCATCTCCTGGGCCCGGGAGATCAGGTCTTCCAGATCCTGGAGGGTGAGTTCGTTTTCAGATAATTCACCAAAAAGATACTGCTTATCCATGACTAATGTGCCCCTGCCTCCAGCAACTCCAGCACCGGTGACGCCCGGCCGCAACGACAACCTTCCGACAATCGACCTCGCTTGGTAGTCAGAAGACTGATGGCGGGATAGGAGTGGTGGAAAGGTGTCACAAAATGCAGTAATCCCTCAGACCCTGGAGCTAGCATCTGGAGGCTGATCGGGTCCCTCACATAGACCCTACTATACAGAGAAACGTGCAGCTTCTGGTTTTCGCATTCACAACAGGGCACCCCGTGCTCCAGGGTGCCCCAAAAAGCCCGTACATTGGAGGCGGGGATCCCGAGCCCTCGACTGACCTCTTCGCGCACGGCCGGTCGCCTCTCGAATCTGCTCCACCAACTGGTGACCAGAGCGTAGCTCCGGGGTCCGAAGCGAAAAGGCCGGCCTTGCCGACTTTCCATAACACGAGTAAGGGCCGAGCTTATCTGAGTGGGTGAGCCCAGTAGTCGAAAAGGCCGACCCGAGGCTTCATAACGCTCGAGCAGGTGAGAAAGCTCCCGACCGTCGAGGTCCTCCCCGAACCTGGAAAAATGATTGATCCGGGTCAGTCTACTCAGCAGGTTGTCCAGAAAAGCCGCCACGCCAACTCCAGGTTCCTTTCCGTGGCAGTGCAAGCTGAGATAGTTGGCCCGAACTCGGTCGACCATCTCCAGATCGCCGTAGATATGTCGGACGATCCTCTGGAGGCGGCGCAGCGAGGTTCGGTCGTAGCCCACCGCTCCGACGCTCTGCTCACAAGCACGGAGAGTGAGCACCACCTCTTGTTCGGGTACGCTCCTGACCGGGTGATAGGCCAGGCAGGTGGAAAAAAAATAAGGGATCTCCGGGATCTGCTCCGAGCGTCTCAAGTGCCAGGGGTAAAACCCCGTATCCTCACACAGTCGTTGGAGTTCCGGATTGCGCAAAAAGTGATACGCGAAAGCCTCCTGCATGGCGCGTAGAAAGGCCGCCTCCCGGCGCCCGGTTATGTGAAGTCCGCGGCGTAGACCGAGCAACGAGTCGGTCGCCCCCCGATACCGCTCCCAAACCCGTCGGGCCAGCCCCATGCTTTTCATTGAGAGGGTCAAGCTTCCAAAAGATCTTCCCATAGACGTTCCGTGTAGACTTTAAAAAACTCCAACAGATAAGGTTTCGCGGACTCCGTGAGATGCAGACCCGAGAAGTGCAGAGGCACGAAGGTGCGGCTGGTCACGATGATGTCACAGTGTTGATGTTGCCGCATCTCGGCCCCGATGAAATACCCGCAAGGCAAAAACCCGGCCAGATAGGCGGCGGCTTGGAGTTTCGGTTCGTAGGCAGAGATCAGCAACTCCAGGTAGACCGCACCCCGCTCGGCGCAGTACTCGGCCACCGACAGGAGCACCGTGACCGGTTCGTAGGGACCCGGATCGACTCCCAGGATACTGGAATGCCCATCGGTATCCTGATGGGAAAGAAAAACCCGGACCTTACCCGTGGGATCACTCAAGATCTGATTGGGCTCGTGAAATGGGAAAAAACCATATTTCAGGTTGCGACTGGCCCGGCGCAGCATCTGAATCCGGCTCCGGGTCACCCCCTGCTTGCCCGCCTCCGCTACCGGTGAAAGTTCGACCCCCGCGTCCACCGCGCTCCGGACCTCGGCAACGGCTGTCGTGTCAATCACCGGCGGTTCCAACCCGAAACGAGACGCCGCGACACCGTATAGCGAACTGACCTGAGGAATGAGCCGGGGGTTCTTCCGTCTTTTCTCCAGGGCTCTGGGAGCTACGCAGATTTTCAGGCCATGAGTTTCATAGTGGCGCACCTTTCGAACATTCGGAAACACCCCCACATCTCGAAAGCCAAGTTCGAGAAGATCCTGGTGAAAAGCGGGGGTAACAAAGGTTCGAACCACAGCGTACACCAGGTCAAAAACCTCGCCATCATAGAGCAATCGCCTGAGTCCCTCAGAAAGCATCCTCTGCATGGTCTTCTGGCCTCGAAAATTCGAGTCGATCACCCCTGCAAAACTCTTTCCCAACCGCTGTTCCCAGCCGAAGATGAGAGAACCCACCACCTTGCCCTGGCATTCGGCGAGCAGCCACACCCAGCCGTGACCTGAGAGCACTTCCCGACTACGCTCATCATCGACGACCTCAGGGAGGGCGTAGCGATCTCCGTAAGTTTCGTAGTACAGCGCCCGCAGATCCTGGAGATCGGAGAACTCAGCGGGCCGAACCTTGACGATTCTGCCGTCGTCCTGGCACCACTCGAAAGCGAGATCTGGCAAAACCTCATCCACCTACGGACGGTTTGAGAGGGAGTTCAGTGAATCCTACTGGTCCAAATTGTTTGCGTCTGGCGAGAAGGCGGTAGAAAGAGCTTGTTGAACAGATTTCAAAGTAACTTGAATGTATACTCTACAATCCCATGAAAACGAGATCCAAGCAATGAAAAGAAAACTCTCTCACGGCAGTCCTCTGATCTTGCTGTTCTGCATACTCTTGTCGGTGACTGTGGCCGCCCAGGAGGAACCCTACAAGATCGGAAAGGCGGCTACCAGGCATCTCCACTGCATGGGTCAATCATGGAAGGTTTCTATCTACCAGACTTCTGGCCCGGATGTGGTGATGCTGCGGGCCGACGATCCCGTGCTTTTCGAAGTTTCCAGGGCCCTGGGCAAGCGACTCCGCTGGTCGGAATCGGAACGTACCATGTACGGAGAGGCTGGTAGCAAACTGGCCCTTGGCCAAACCGCCTTGCCAGTTCACGGTAAAGACAAAGAGTTGGAACTCCCTTCCCAGGTCGTGAACGGCGCGGTTTACCTTCCCAGCACCGCCCTGGATGGGCTGATGAACTGCAGGGTTTCGACAAACTCAGCCGGCGCCATCTATGTGGAGCCAGTTCTTGAGCAACTCTCGTTTTCTGAAAATAGCTCTAAATCTACCGAACTCTTAATCAGAACTTCGGTGCCGGTCCGAAAGAAAATGTTCAATCTCAGCCGTCCTGCCCGGACTGTTATCGATCTCGTAGGAGTGGCGGTTCCGGATGAGTTTGAATCCGTGGAGCACCCCATCCTGGGAGAGATTCGGGTGGGTCAATTCCAGGCTGCACCCTCCATCGCTCGAATCGTGGTGCCCGCCGATAGCGGTATCAAAGTCGAACAGAAGCGTACCATGGACCTTTTCGAGCACCAACTCGTCATCGACTGGCCCTCCAGCATCCGCCCCATCGCCGAGCGGGAGAGCGCCGAACGGGTCGAGACGGTGCAGATCAAGCCCACCAAAATGCCCGACCGCAAGGTACCCGTGGCCTCCATCAAGCCAGCCGCGAACCCACCCCGGACTGCGGCCGTGGTCCAGGTCGAGGAGCAGTCGGCTCCACAACCTCCTGTAAAGAGTGGAAGAACCCTGCTCAACTCGGTCTCCTGGGAAGGCAAGCGCCTGAAACTTGAGTTCTCCGAACCGGTGGAGTACCGGTGGTCCCGAGTCGGCGCCGGCACCGACCGCTTCGTGGTGGACTTTCCCAACGTCATCTTTCCCACGAAAAAGCAATCCTTGAACTCTTCGATTCCGGGCCTGCAAGGGGTGAGGATCGTACAGAACATGCCTGAGCCTCAGCCCATCGTACGCCTGGTCTGCGACCTGAGTAGCAGCATCGCGGTGGAGACCGAACCCAAGAACGAAAAGATACTTTATCTACAGTTTCCCGGGGGCAGTGCAGCGGCCGCACTACCCCGGGGCATGGGGCACACTTCTCAAAAGATGGCCCAGAGCACCGGCGGGGCCGGACGAACCGTCTGCATTGATGCCGGCCACGGGGGGTCGGACCCCGGCGCTTTAAATCGCAGCGTGGGAATCAACGAAAAGACCGTGACCCTCGATATCTCGTTGAAACTGGCAGCCTATCTCAAGGCCCAGGGCTGGAACGTGATCATGACCCGCACTTCCGACCGAGACGTCTCCTGGGCCGGCTCCTCAGCCAAGCAGGAGCTCGGAGCCCGAGCCCGCATGGCCAATGAGCACGGGGCCGACCTCTTTGTGAGCATCCACGCCAACGCCTCCGTCAATTCCGACGTTCAGGGCTCTTCGATCCACTGGTTCAAATCTTCGGACTACCGTCTCGCCCAACTGATGGAGAGCGGCGTGATGGATGCCACCGGGCGAAAAAATCGAGGTCTGGTAAAAAACCGCTTCTACGTCCTGGCCCACACGGAAATGCCCGCTGTACTCATCGAAACGGCCTTCCTCACCAACTCCACCGAAGGGCGGCTCTTGGCAGATCCCGCTTATCGAGATAAAATCGCACGAGGGATCGCCTCAGGCCTCCAGGTATACGCCTCAAGGACCTTCCCGGTAGCTGCGGCAAAAAACGAATAAGGACGCTCCATTGCAAGAAATACCACAACTCATTCAAGCAGCAATTCTTGGCTTGATGCAGGGTCTGGCGGAGTTTCTACCGATCTCCTCCTCGGCTCATCTGGTCATCATTCCAGAAATACTGGGCTGGCCGTATCTGGGCAAGTCTTTCGACGTGGCCCTCCACTTCGGAACCCTGCTGGCGTTGGTGGCCATCTTTCGTGACGACATCGTGACTCTGCTGCGCGGCACCAAAGCCCTTCTAACCCCCGGTGTCCAGGCTCCGGACGAGGAGACCAGACTGGTGAAACTCCTCTTCGTGGGCTGCTTACCGGCCGCGATCATTGGGCTCACCTTTGAGGACATCATCGAAGAGAAGCTGGGCGGTCTCTTTTTCGTTGCGGCGATGCTCATCGCCTGGGCCTTCTTGCTGGAAGCGGCCGACCGGGAGAGCCCGACTCGGACCCGCACCATCGCCGACCTCACCTTCCGCGACGCACTGCTGATCGGTTGCGCTCAGGCCGCCGCACTGATGCCCGGGACTTCCCGGAGCGGTTCCACCATCACCATTGCGCTCTTTCTTGGTTTCACCCGAACCGAGGCCGCCCGCTTTTCATTCTTACTCTCCTTGCCGGTGGTGGCCGGGGCGTCGATCCTGAAGGGCTTGAAACTCGCTACCGAAACCTCAACGCTGGACATCCTGGGTCCGTTAATGGTAGGAATTCTGGTTTCAGCCGTCTCCGGATTTCTCTGCATCAAGCTTTTTCTCCGCTACCTGCAGTCCAACAGCTTCCGGCCCTTCGTGGTCTACCGAATCGTCCTGGGACTATTCCTTCTCTACTGGGCAGCCACCCACGGGGGATAATAAAATTTAGAGGTTGTTGAGCAACTGAACCATCGGCAAGAAGGAAGCCACGGTGATGAATCCCACCACCAGGCCCATGACCGCCATGATCAAAGGTTCGATGAGTGACGAGAGTTGGTCGAGTTGATGCTCCACGTCTTCTTCGTACATCTGCCCAATTCGACGCACCATGTCAGCCAGGGTACCGGTCTCTTCACCGACCTTGATCATATGGAGGGCCATGGGGTTAAACACCTCGTGACTCTCGAAGGCGGCAAAAACGCTGGTCCCCTGCAATAGTGCCTCCCGCGCCCACTTGATACGGCGGGAGTAAACCTCGTTGTTGGCCACTTTTTCCACCACCAACAGGGTCTCGGCGAGCGACACACCGGAGTCTAGAAGGGTGGCCATGGTGAACAGAACTCGGGCCTGAGTGGCCATCCGGAATAGTTGGCCAACGACGGGGATACGCAGGATGTACTGGTCCACGTAGTAGCGGACCTCCGGTGCCTTATCCAGGTTCTGGTAAAGGTTGAACAACATGATGGAACCCACCACCCCGAGCACCGCCAGGGGACCGGAAATCCAGGGGTTTCGTAAGGTGTTCGCGATCCACATCATGATTCGAGTGGGCAGAGGTAAGGTGGTGTTCAGCGACTCGAAGATCGGGAGCATCTGTGGGATGATGTAGAAGGTAAAGAAGGCCACCACAGCGACCGCCACCACGAAGATAACCGCGGGATAGGCGAGGGTACTCTGTACCTTCTTCTGCATCCCCACGACCTTTTCCAAGAGGTCGGCCAGCTTTCTCAGAGCAACGTCCAGGTTACCGGAAGTCTCCCCGGCCTTGACCAACGCGATAAAAATGTTTCCGAACACCCGGGGCTGTTCGCCCAGGGCCTGGGACACCGATTTACCGCCTTCGACCTCCTCGGCGACCCGGTTCATCACCAGGTTCAGGTTCTGATCCTCCCCGCGAGAGCAAAAGCGCAAGGCGCGGTTGACCGCGATACCGGCGTTGACCATCACCGCCAACTGCCGACAGTATACGGCCAAGCTCTCGGTCTTGACCCGGGGAGAACGCTTTATGGCGTTTAAGGAAGCGCCCGACTTTTGCTCCTCGACCACCAGCACATTCTTGTAGACGGCACGAAGCCTTTCTTGCGCTGCTTGCGCGTTGGGAGCACTGAGGGTGCCGGAGACGACTTGGTCCCGCTCATCAATCACTTTGAAAATAAAGCTTGCCACAGGGAAGGCTTCGCCAAGAACAGAAACGGCTCCTTGCTGACAATGATAGACTCCCATGTCCATATCGACGCCAAAAACTACCGCGAGGGCCACACTGTAGCGAACATACTGTTTCAGGCAGCTATTGCCGGAGTGGATCGGGTGGTCTCACCCTCGCTCCATATGGAGTCGTTCCGAGAACTTCTCCAGATCAGGCAAAACCATCCCGGGGTGTACCCTGCGGCGGGGGTTCATCCCCACGAGGCCTCCCGAGCGCGAAGCCAGACCATCCTCAGCGACCTGAAACAGGCCATGCTGCAACTCCCCGTGCCCATCGTGGGGGAGACCGGTCTGGAAGGCCACTACGATTTTATTCCGTTAGATGTCCAACTAGAGAGCCTGGATCTCCACCTCGAATTCGCCCACGCCCACGGCTTACCGGTGATCCTCCATTGCCGGGAGACCGAGGAGGTGCTCTACCATCGGCTGAAAGCTTACGCTCCAAACCTGTTCGGGGTGATTCACTGTTTTACCGGGACCTGGGAGTGGGCCCAGCGATTTCTGGAGTTGGGCTTTCACATAGGGATTACCGGCATCGTGACCTTCAAGAACTCCGCGCAAGTCCAGGAAGTGGCCACCCGGACACCAGCCGAAAGGCTGCTGGTCGAAACCGACGGACCGTACCTGGCTCCCATCCCCTTCCGAGGAAAACTGAACAAGCCGGAGTACATACCTATCATCGTGAAGAAGATCGCCGAGCTCCGTGGCGCACACCCAGGCGAAGTGGCCGACTTCACAACCACTAATACCGAAGCGCTTTTTGGGCTTCCGAAACATGAACAAAAATCTTCGGTTTAGAAACTTGCTCGGGTGAGTAAAATAGGTGGACACCTGCCCACAAGGCGGGGGGGGTCGTTCCACCTCGTACTCTCATATGGGCGTAAAATTAAGCGGGGGTTCTCCCGCGGAGGAGTTTTGATGAATACTTTGCGTAAGCTTTGGCTGACCGCCCTTTGTGCGGCTGTCCTTACCGCTATGCTTCCTGCCCAGGCGGAAGTTACTTGGGATTCTGTTTTGAACAAAATTAAGACTAACAAGAATTACCACCTGACTTACGACTACGACGGTCCCCAGGGCATCTACAGTTTTGACTACGACTACGACGACGGTAGTATCAAAACGCAGATCAAAGATAGCAAGAGCGACCCTACCAGAAAAGGTACGGTCATCATTTACAAAAAAGGTGCCAAACAGGTCATCGCCAGCACCGGTAGCGGAACCATCGCTCGAAACCTGGACCACAAAGATGTCGTGGGACGCCCTTTCCACGAGTCGATCTGGGACATGATCCTGAGACAAGTTGGCGGAACCCCCAAAGTCTCCGCCTACAAGAGCGGTAAGAAGTTCGTTTTCCCCGGTGGATACACCATCTGGGCCGACAAAGACAGCAACATCACCAGGACCGAACGCAAAGCCGGAACCTCTCCGGAAACTCGCGAGTTCAAGAATATCACTTGGAACTAAATCGGTAACGAAAAAGCGTTTCTCGCGAAAAAGGGAGTCCAGTGGACTCCCTTTTTGCATTTTGTAGGACATGTGTCCCAAAAATTTGCCTTTGGGTATAACAGGGGGTAGGGAGAACGTGCCAAAAAATTTGCAATGAGTCAGGGGAAAGTCTATAAGACCAGGATTACACCCAAGGCTGTCATGTACGGTGCCATTCCTATTGCTTCGGCACTCGTTTTGGGCCATTTCTCCCTGGACGCAGCCACCAAGTTTCACCCCAACGACCCCACTCGAATTTTCTTCGCGGGCATACCGGCCCTGATCGCTGCCGCGCTCCTCCTGAGTCTGTTCGTGGTCTGCAATCATTTCCTGGGTCGCACCATTGAACTGCGGGGGAAAGAGATGTTCTACAAAGATTCAAAACACGTGATCTGCTTAAACATTATTGAGATGGCCTTCAGCCCACCTTCTGATAAAGCGGCGTTGAAATCGATCATGTTCAGTGACGGAGCCATCTTCGTCCAACTTCCAGAAATTTTTATGAGCCCTGAGAGTTTCCGAGAACTCCTGGATACCATTCAGCGGCTTCGCCGGGAGCAAGATTTCTCCGGACAAAAGACCTGGACTCTCTGAAGGACCCGACTGAAGCTGTACGAAGTCAGGACCTGTGGATGAACAAGCGATACACACTCAGTTTGTAAACATTGCCCTTTCCCTAACACCGCCGTTGTTGCGAAACAGAAATGTGCAGGACCCCCAGGAGGCGGTCGCTCTGTACATGGCTGTTTACGATTCTGTTATTCAGGCTGCGGTTGCCAATCAGGAGCAGGCTACCGCCGCCGAAGCCCAGAGTTAAATCGATTTTCAGTCTTCAGCTTGTTGCCGGCGAAAGCGCTCCAGCAGGCGCTGGCGAAAACCAGCCGGGGCTTCGGAACTCAGGGAAGAGTCCAGGTCCACACTTGGTTCGAGTTGGCTGGAAACCTGGGCGGCAAACCCCTCCGGCGCTTCCTGCCGCAGATGCCTCAAGGCACCCTCCAGCCTGGAAAGCTCCTGGTGGTAAGGCTCGGTGTACTGCTTAAACTTCGTGGTCTTAGCTCCCAAGTAGATGACGGTAAGCCCGCTCAAGAGAATCCAACCGAGTGCATACCCCGGCAACTCCGCCAGCCCCCACAAGAACACAAACTGCCAGCAAACAAATCTCTGCAGCCCCCCTTCTTTCACTCCGTTAGCGGCCAGTTTAATCATGGCGGGAAGGGCCAAAAGTAAGACCAGGCCCAGGGCCACTCCCAGGACGAGGCCCGGGGCCCAAACCACCACCACGATCCATGGAAGCCAACGGCGATAAGTCTTCCTGGAGTATCTCCAAATCAGTGCCTCCCTCAGACCCGGCAGCCCCGCCTCCCCTTCCCGTTCTATCTCCCGGTTCCGATCGTTCTCCCTGGCCCGGCTGAGCAGATCCGTGGCAGCAGCCACCAGTACCAACCAGTGCAAGAGGCTGAGAGCAAGCGGCTTGAGACCGGCCGGCCCGCCCACCACCGCCAAAAAAAGACAGAACGCCCAGCCGGCCCCCGCTGCAAAGGACACAACCCGTAAACCTGGTCCATCCAGGACCGCTCTCTCTCCGTGTCTCAGGGGCCATACCCCAACCGCCAGAGCCCCTACTCCTATCCAGGGGATCTGAGTAGAATCCTGATAGAGGTACGCAAAGGTCAGGCCGCCCAGAAGAGCCGGATACCAGTGAGTGGACAGCTTCGACAGCGCCCACAAGAGGGGAAGTAAGGCCAGGTAGCCCAGCAGGGCTCGGCCCACGTCAAAAGACTGTCCGGCTCGCAGCGGAAAGGCCAAAGAAGAGGCCCAAAACGGAATCCCGTAGAGCACGCTACGGGCCAACAAAAGTGTCCGTTCGGAGTTATCGAAGTAGAGGATCCCTCCCAGGGCCGCCACCCTCCAAAAGACCAGAGCGATCCACCCCAGTTGGAGAAATTCTCGGCCCAAGTAGGGGGAGATAAAGAGAAAAATAAAACTCGCGATCTCGATGGTGGCGAGAAAAATCGTGTCCGGGTAGCCTGTTGCTCGGCTATCAGTGCTCAAGAAAATAGGCCCTCAAGGGGATGGTGATCTTGAGCACACCACTATTACTGCCGGGCTCCACCGGCATCACCCGAATCCCCCCCACCGAAACCGGGCAGTTCTGCTCCCGGGCGATCCGCGACAAAGAATCCAGAAACAGCGGCAGAGCCAGATACTTCCCCTCCAAATTCATCTCGAAATCGACCGCCAGGATCCGATCGATGACCTGGCGCTTCCCAGGAGTCACGCTCTTAAAGATCAGATAAGGTTCACCGGTTTCACTGTAGCCGAAGCGATTGAGATCATCGACCACCGTGTCGATAAACCGACCCAATTGGGCACTGACTTCACCCTTGGAAGCACCGTTTTCGGCCCTCAAATCCAGCCCCGTCAGTTTGGAAAAATCGTCCAAGAGCGATTCATAGGCTCGAGCGTCGAGGGTGGAGGCCACGTCGACTGCCCGCAACTGCTCAAGCTTGGATTGCGCCGCCGCGGAGCGCTCCTGCAGCAGTTGAGCTTCGAAATGGCGTTGTACAATCCCGGAACGCCAAAAACTAAAGCCGATGAGCATAGCGGGAAGAAGAAACGGGAGAAATATGTGAATCGCCTTCCGAAACGTTCCGTCCCGAGTCATGGCGTTACTCTTCGGTGCAGTACCCTTGATGGCCCAACTGAGCGCCTAGTTTCTCAAGACCACGCTTGAGTCTGGATTGCACCGTGCCAAGGGGTAGCTCCAAAACCGAAGCGATCTCTTTGTAAGACAGGTCGGCTACATAGCGCAGCAAGACCACGGAGCGAAAGTCCGTCGAAAGTTCCCGCACGGCGCCCTGAACGTCAAGGGCTGTCTCCACTCGCACCGCTTGTTGATCGGTTTGCAGGCTGGACTCTTCCATCTCGCCCAGGACCTCCTGCTCTCGACGATTGGCTCGATTGGCGTTGAGGAAAGTGTTCATGGTGACCCGATAGAGCCAGGTGCTAAACTTAGAATCACGGCGAAATTTGGGAAGGCCACGAAGAATCCTGATCCAGGCCTCTTGAGCCAGGTCCTCGGCCTCATGCGGATTCTTGGTAAAGGAGAGGGCCATGGAATAGATAGTGTCCTGATACAACTCGATCAGCCGCTCCATGGAGGCCGGGTCACCATCCTGAGCCCGCTTCAACAGAGTCACTGGCTCGCTCTTGACAGACTGGCCCAGGCGCTCTGATAAACCGCCCAGCTCTCCATTCCATATTTTTGCTATCGCCGTCCCCGACACTGTTTCTATCCTACCACACTCGGCCCGCTAGGAGCTATGCGTCATGTTGCCCTCACCGGGCAACCATTCCTCCATGACTAAAAACATTCATCAATTCAAGGCAGGTTCTACCAGTCGGGGCCCCAACTCCCAGGTGACCTTATCGCCCTCCCGATAGAGGTCAATATTCTGAAAATTCAATTCTACCGGCACGGGCTTGGCCAGTTGATGAACCAATCGCCTGGCCGCCATACTCTCCTGCGTTTCGGCGATGGTGAGTAGTCGGCCGTCCTGCATCTCCAGTTGCGCAAAGTGCAGATTGGAGGCTTCGGCGTCCCAATGGAAACGGAAGGTGCGTACGGTCAGCGACGTGACCGGAGCAAGGTCCACCCAAACTTCTTCTCCCCCGGCTCTGAGGTAAAGTTGCCCTCCTTTGAGCCCCAGGACCGCCGTTTCCACCTTTCCGGTGTTCAAAAACCGCCGAGAAAGTCTGGGGATCTCCCGCCCTCCGAAGGCCAGCGCCAGCGAGGTCGCTTGAACGGCACTGAGGATATGGCCCTTTTGCCGAGTCAGTAACGCCCGGGCAGTCAGTGCTGCGGCTACCGCAAACCCTCCCAGAGCTCCCCATTCTTCCGGTTGAACCGCGGCTTTCTCTTCCACATCATAAGAAAACTCCAGGCAGCCTTCCTGATTGGAAACCTCTCTCAACTGCAAAACGGGAGGACCACCCCGGCTCACCCGCTGGGCCACTCTAAAAATGAAGCTCTCCAGGGACTCGAGAGGTCTGGCTGATTCGTATAATTTCAAGGCTCTATTCGACATCGCGTTGCTACCTTCTACATCCTGAGCGCCAACTACTCTAACGGTAGTGTGAAGATGCTCTTCTTGCTCCCTGGAGACTCCAGGAGTTCCCACCTGGGAGCTCCCAGTGGCGGTGTCACGGCTCGGAGTACAATGGGTTGGGCGAAATTAACAACCTTCCCCTGGGCCTTCCAGGCTCTTAAGACTTCGTCGGAGTCTCGAAAGCCGTGGGAGAGGGAGTGCTGTCGATCGAGTTCGACCTTCCACTGCTGCTCCACAAACCCGGCCTGACCCTCGTCCAGCATTTTGTCCAGGGCGCTTCCGGCGGGAGCAAATGGAAGCAGTTGCACCATCAGACTTTCCTGCCCCACGATGTTGTTAAAACGAAACTGCGCGTGCCCCCGCCGGTCGGGCAGCAGGAAGCTGAAGATCCATCCATCGGCTCGCCCTTTCTCGTTCATTGCACCTTCCGAGTACAAAGACGCTAGCCGAGCACCTTTGTCAAAGGTGGTTATGATCTCCAGCGCAAGCTCGAAAGCCTCTCTGGCCGTGATGGGGCCTCCCGGCCCGTCGAGTTCTTCACGGGCCGTAAACTCGTGGCGTAACTTATCGATATCTTGCGGCAGAAGCGAGGAGTGATCATAACTTTGACCTTCGCCCAAAAAACGGCGAAATATCTTCTTCAGACTTGACCACATCTTGGAATGGGTAGGCCGTTCGTCGCACCGGGATCGAATCCTACCATTTCTCGGGGGCACAACGTCTTTTCCCTTTAGCACGGGAGGGACACCCCTTACATTGAACAATTTTCACTGTGGATTTTGGGAGATTCTTATGCCAACGATAGCTGAGACAAACAGGACTTCAAGCCAGGCGGAAGAGCAGATCGCAGAGGCGGTCGGCCGCTCCTTTGATCGCGCTTTCTCTCGCACCGGCGCAAACCGCAAGGTGGTGCTCTCCACCTTTGAAGCGGCGCTGGAAGGACTCCGCAAGGCGAATAACCCCGAATTAAAACTTAAAGGTTTCGCCAAATCAGCCGCTCTCTCCACCGGTCGTTGCCACGGAAACGTCGTTGACACGGGACGATACCTCCTTGATCAGGTGGAAGCGATCGCCCAAAAACACGGGTTCAAAGAAGAGTTGGTCCGGGAGCAATTCCTCCTCGGGTTGGCCGAGGGTGCCTGCCAGCTCGGCCCGGTCGTCTACTGCCGCTTTCTCGAAGTGGCCAATACCTATAAAGAGGAGGCCGATCTCTGGATCGCTCGTAACCGCCGACTACCGATGATATTCGAGCCCGGGCCCCTCCCCGTGATCGTTCCTTACGAAAGCTCGCTCACCATCAACCCGGTCGAACCCGAGAGCACGCTCGAAACCAGGGAGATCCCGGCGGCTGAAATTCCGGCGACAGAGCAGCAATGGACAAGCCCCAAACGCAAAACATTCTTCCGCAGACTATCGGACGCGGTGGGTTACTGGTTCGGCTCATAGGATCTTCTAATATCCGATAGAACGAGGCCAAATGAGGATCCTGGTTGTCGGAGCCGGAGCGGCTGGAATGGCCGCTGCCACGCGAGCAAAACGAGTGGATCCGTCGGCCCGGATCACCGTCCTGGAGGCTGGACGGGAAATCGGTCGTGGAACTTGCTCGCTACCTTATTTCTTGAGCGGTGAACTGGAAGAGAAGTCGCTGCAGGCTCGAGACTTAAACGATTTTGAGAGGGAAGGCATCGAGGTCCGGCCGGCCACTCGAGCCACTGTCATTCACCCTTATCAACGAAAGCTAGAATCCAGCGCCGAAACTTTTCACTACGACCGCCTGATCGTGAGCACCGGATCCCGAGCGCGTTGCACCCGAAATCTTGGATTGGACCCCGAGGCACCGGGAGTCTGGCGGCTCCGCACCATCGCCGATGTCCGGAAGATCAAGCAGGAGATCCAGCAACGCCCCCCCCGGAGAGTGGCGGTCATCGGCGGAGGATACGTGGGCCTTGAGGCCGCTGAAGCGCTTTGTCACTTGGGTATCAAGGTCACTCTCTTTCACCGAGACGCAGCCCCGGCCAGGCTGGCGCCCACTCTGGCCGAGGAACTGGTGCAGCTCTTCCTTCGCCAGGGGGTGGAGATCCAACTCAATTCGGATGTTGAGAAGATAGACCTAGAAAGCGGTCTTTTGGTGGCCCGGACCCCCCAGGGCGAAACCCGCGGCCAATTCGATGCTTTTCTCACCGCCTCCGGGATAGAACCCGAGACCACACTACTCAAGGAAGCTGGAGCCTCCACCGGGCCCAGCGGGGCCGTCAAGGTCAACTCCCGAGGGGAGACCAGTCTCGGCAATGTGTACGCCTGCGGCGATGGAGTTGAGGTCCCCAATCCCCGGGGAGGAGTGGGGCGCTGGGTTCCTCTGGCTACCACGGCAGCACGTCTGGGCCGGGTTTGCGGTGAGAACGCCGCCGGGGGCAGCCGCCGACTGGGCGCCATTCACGGTGCCCTGGCGGTTCGGTTATTCTCTAAAGAGCTCGGCATGGTGGGTCTACCCCAGGATTGGGCGGACTGCCGCCCGATCGAGGTGGAGTGGGGCGGGAAGGGTTACCCCTTCCCTTCCCGGGGCCCCGGGCGTTGCCTCTTGTTTGAGGATCGCAGAACCGGCCGGTTTATGGGAATGCAAGCCCTTGCTCCCCAGGTCTCGGGGCTGGTGGACCTGGCGAGTTTGTGCCTGGAGCAGGAACTCACGGTTCAAGAAATGCAAGACCTTGATTGCGCGTACACCCCGCCGCTTTCGGCCCTCTGGCACCCCTTCTATCTGGCGGCCCGAAAAGCGGAAAAGAGTATTGGAGGGCGCCATGAGCTCTACTGACGAGATCGAAAGCGGCCTTTGCCTGAAGGTGATGGAAGGCTCTCATCAACAAGAGGTCCACCCGCTCACCCGGGCCTCTATAAGCATCGGCCGGGCCACCCCCGAGACGCCCTACACCCCGGCCTACCTTACTTTTCCGGAGCCCACCCTGTCCCGACTCCATGCCGAACTCATCTGGAACCCCGGCAAGGGCACCTTCACCGCTCACCATCGTTCGCAGACCAACCCCACCCTGATCAACGGAAGAAACCTGACCAGGGCCGTGGAACTGAGTCCCGGAGACACCCTGGCCCTGGGACGCCTGGTGGTGGTGCTGGATGTAGCCCCCAAACCAGAGAGCCGAACCGAACCGCTGGTCGCTCCACCGACCGCCGGTCTGACCTTGAAGAATCGCCAGACCGGAGCCTCTCAATCCTTTTCCATCAGCCAGCCCCAGGTCCAACTTCGATTCGCCGATCTTCGAAGCACCACGGCCATGACTAGCGACGAGAGTGCCGGACAGGCGCGAGTGATTTCCGTGGCCAGCCAACAGGCCAACGAGATAAACCTCCGCTTCGATGAAGAGACCGATACCATCACCGTGGAAACGCGGCTGGCTGACCCTCCTGCCTATCGAGTGTCTCACGTTCCCAGCGGCCTTCTTTCCATTCCCCTCCGACCGGCCGGTCCTGCTATGTTGCTGGAGGACGACTATCTCTTTCACCAGGACCACGAGTTCCATTTCAGGTTAGCTCCCCATGGTTCGGACACCACTCTGGAAAACAAGAAAACTCGTGAATTTGTAAGCGATCCAGCCAATGGAGTGTTGCATTTCCTGAACGGCGGGTGGGCCGGGGCGACCCTCGAAGTCCCCCACAAGGGTGCCACGGCCTTCGAATTGGGCCCCCGGAGCCGATCCTTTCATCACCTTTCTCCCCTCACAAATTCGCCCACCTGCCAAATCACCATGCACGATGGTAAGGTACAACTCCGCGTCCTTCACGTCGCCGAAGACCAATTTCTCGACGTGGACGGCGACCTCTACTTCACCGGAGAAGCGACGTCTCTTTTTAGCGGGTCCCGGATTCTGGTAGGAGAGTTTGAGTTTGTCTGGGTGGTGCCCGGAATTCAGCAGAGATACTCGCGGTTCAGCATCGTATCCCCCGAAGGGAACCACCCCATGCTAAAGCAGCAGGTCAGACTGGGAACGGCCGCTCATTGTGAGGTCAGTATCCGAAACCCCGCCCTGGCCCCGGTGGTAGGCACTCTGCGATTAGAAAAAGATGAACTTCTCTATCGTCACACCAACATCGCCGCTCCGGCCCGGGTTGACGGGTTTGAGATCAGCGCCGGATTGGAAGCTCAGGTCCAGGTGGGGACAAAACTCGAATTGGCAGAAGGTGTTACCATCGGTCTTGAAGAGGTAGAATAAGAAGAGGCGAGATTGCTAGAAGGTAACCCCATCATATTTTTTAAGATTACTCTCATCACTCTGGTGGTGATTCTTTTCATTCGGCTTTTCGCGCGAAAAATGCCGGAGGACCCGTTTCGAGTGACCCCCGCTCACTTGCCCTCCAACCGAAAGCTGGGTCAATACTTGGTCATGGAAACGGTTGGGGTGGGAGGCAACGCCACGGTCTATCGCGCCATGGCCGATCGAGAAACCGTGGCGATCAAAGTCCCTCACCTCGAGACGCTTCGAGTTCCCGGTTTCCGCAAGGTCTTTAACGCCGAAGCTGCAGCCGGGGTCGATCTGGTCCATCCTTCGATAGTGAAAGTCCTGGGAACCGGTGAATTCAAAGATCCGGGTGGGCGCACAGTCCCTTTCTTCGTCATGGAAAACCTGGAAGGTGAGGACTTGCGGGAGGTTCTGAAGCGAGAAGGTACTCTAGAGCCAAAGAGAGCGGCCCAGATCGCCCGAGTGGTTGCCGATACCCTGGGGTGGGCCCATCGCAAGGGTGTGATCCACCGCGACATTTCGCCGCAGAACATATTCCTCACCAACTCGAAACAGATCAAGGTCATGGATTTTGGTATCTCCACCGCCTTTAAGCGAGGAACGACCAAAGGCAAGGACGGCGGCGCTCTCAACTTTGGGACTCCCGCCTACCTGGCCCCGGAGCGCACCTCCAGAACCGACAGCGACCCCCGTTCAGACCTCTATTCGTTGGGCTGCGTCTTGTACGAAATGGTGACCGGCCAACCCCCCTTCACCGCTGAAAGCCCGCGGGCCGTGCTCATGCTTCACCGCAAGGCCCACGTGATCCCACCATCAAAGCGAACGGAAGTACCGCCTCCATTAGAAGCCATCATCATGAAGCTGCTGGAAAAGGATCCCGAGAAGCGCTATCAGGACGCCGGAGCCGTGACGGCCGCGCTGGCAGATCTCTTACCCACGGTATAACCCCTCCAAGGAGGATCGTTGTCGTGGAGCGGCCAACCATCCATAGCCAAGAAGGAGTTACGCCGTGAATATCTTCCGACACCATTTTAAAAACGCCAGGACACAGCTCTGCCGTGGTGCCCTACTGATGACCCTGGTCGCTTCCACGACTGCGGTAGGGCTGGCCGACCACTGCTTTCGTTACGGGGACAATCTGAACCTCACTCATTCTCTCTATCAACAGTCGGTGGATCCCTACGCCCACCTGCTCCCTGACGACATGGCCCAGGCCAATCCGCTGGCCACCAGCTATCAACTCGACTTGAAGCCCATGATGGTCAACGATCTCACCCAACTTCAGTTCAAGACCTACGATAGCAGGAGCCCGGCAGCCGGATACACCTCCCCGTATCTATGGGAAGTAGGAGGAGGCCCTCGCTACAAGGGCGGGGGCTATGGGGGCTTTTCCCCCAGTCCGTTTCCGGTCCGTCGCTGAAAGCCTGGACAGGTCTGGTCTGGGCGCGTCGGCGAAGCCGCTGGAATAAATGAACAGCGGAGGCTTCGGACGAAGTAAAAGGGGGCGCGATACCAGCGTAAGGAAGTTCGACAACCATAACTCGGGAAACGCAAGAACTGGTGGACAATTCGGCTGACGATGAAGTCGTAAGCGTAAATACCTATGGCTATTTTGCCGAGATCTACGACGGTTTCGGCTCCGAAGAGTTTTGTCTATCACTGACCACTCATCTCCTCGAAAGCCTGGAAAAGTATCGCCTACCAGCCGGAGCCGAGATCGTCGATCTGGCTTGTGGGACCGGCGTTATCACGACTGAGTTGGCCAAACACGGTTATCAGATGGTCGGTCTCGATCTATCCGAGGACATGCTCCGTCATGCCAAACTCCGAGCCAAGCGACAAAACCTCAACATCCGTTTTGCCCGGGCCGATATGCGCACCTTCAAGCTCAAGAACAAGGCCCCGTGCATCATTTCCACCCACGACAGTCTCGATCACCTCTTTGAAGACGATGAGTTGGATCTGGCCTTCCAGCAGATCGCAGCGGCCTTGCGACCCCAGGGGCTGTTTTTGTTTGACATGAACTGCTGGGAAGGGATACGCCATCTGGACGGACGTACGGTGTTTGTGGAAAACGAAGACCGTTCCGGTGCCTACCATCTGATCGCCGAAGACCGCACCCTGGAAACCAACATCGTGGGCTTTCTAAAGGTGGAGGAAAACCTCTACGAGCGGTTCGATGAGACGCTCTTTCAAAGATGCTACTCCGACGAAGAGATCGAAGAGCGTCTGGAGGCGTTTGGTCTCGAATTGCTGGAACGCATCCCCATTCAATACTTGAAAGGTGACATCTTTAAGCAACTCTGGGTTACCCGTAAGCCCGGGCTCGATATCCCCGAGTTGTTCTAAAGCCTCATCGCATGCCCAGGGTACTGCTTCTTGCCTACCACTACCCTCCCTTGGGTGGGGTCGCCGTGATGCGCGTTTTACGCTTTTCCCGCTATCTGAAACAACACGGGTGGGAACCTATCGTCATGTGCGTGGAAGGCGGGTCGAAGAACGAACCGCGGGATCCCTCCCTGCTCGCGGAGATCCCACCGGACATCGAAGTCATACGGGTCCCTTGCTTTGAGCCTGACAACTACGCCGATACCTGGGAGGTGCCCCGGGAAAAGATCGTGCGCAACCTCTTTAAGACCTTCGACCGACTCTTCTTCCCTGATGATCGCGCCTTCTGGATAAAACCCCTGACCCGGCGAGCCCGGGCCGTTATCGCCGAGCGCGATGTCAAGGTGATCTGGGCAACCTCCCAGCCCTGGAGTACCCTGGTCGTCGGAAGGGATCTTAAGAAAGCCACCGGACTCCCGCTGGTGCTGGACTTTCGAGACGACTGGACCACCTCCAACCAGGACTTTCGCAAGCTCAAGCGGTTGGCCCAGGAGCAAGAGTTGGAGCAATCTATCCTGGCCGCAGCCGATGCGGTCGTTACCGTCACCCCTCCTATCGTAGAGCGACTCACAGCCCGAGCCCCCGCCAACCTGTCCCCCTCGCAGTTCCATCTCATACCAAACGGATTCGACCCGGCCCACTTCCCTGGCACTCCTCCCCTTCTCCATGAAAAATTCACCATCGTGCACACCGGGGGCCTCTACCACCTCCGGCCCATCGAGCCCCTGCTAGAGATTTTGGACGCCTGGTTTGAGGAACACCCGGAAAGAGCTAAATCCGTGCAGATAAAGCTGGCCGGGAGCATGACCCGTGAGGTGAAGGAAGCCATCGCCCGAAGCCCCTGGTCCTCGCTCATCGAAATCCTGGGCTTTGTCGACCACCGCCAGGTCAGAGAATTGATCGTGAGAGCTCACGTGAACCTTCTGATGATCGAGCAGGTCAGTACCGCCTCCTTGCTCTTCACCGGTAAAGTTTTTGAGTACATCGGTGCCCGCAGGCCCATCCTCATGCTGGGGCCTGACCCCTCTCCCCTAGCGCAGATCTTGCGTGAAACAGGCCTCGGAAGAATCTGTTCCTATGTCACCCCGAAGGAAACAGCAAAAACCCTAGAATGCCTCTTTAGAGACGAAAAGCAAGGTCCCGGCATCTGCGAAGAGCAAGTGCAGAGATTCAATGCTGCTCACCAAACCGGCGAGTTGGCGCGCATTTTTCAGGAGGTCACCAGCCTTGACAAAAACTAGGAGCCTGGCCGGAAACCCCGTTGACAGATCGCGAAGGACATTTTGGTCCTCCGGAATTGGACATTTTCGAGTAATATCGGGAATATTTCGCGACAAATGGACTGTTTCGGAGGGACAATAATGAACGAGCGAGATGGCGGCGGGGTTTCCGGTCAGGCTCCTAGAGTGTTACTGGCCGACGAAAACAAGGGCTTCGGGGGAGCCGAGCGGCACGTGCTGTCCCTGGCCCGAGAACTCCTCGACCAAGGTATCTTGGAAGCCCTGGTGGCTCGTCCCCAATCCTGGCTGGCGCAAAACCGAGGAGAGCTCCCCTTCCACCCGGTGGGGTTTCGCAACGAGGTCGATATGCTGAGTGTTTTTAGCATCTACCGTCGAATAAAGTCAGCCAACGCCTCCGTTCTGCATTGTATCGGGCACCGGGATCTGGTGGCCTCAGCGCTGGCGCGACAGCTCCCGGGGGCTCCTCCTACGGTCCTGATCAAAGCAGAACACAGCTACCCTGATTCCAACCTTTCACCACTCTTTCGCTGGGCCTACAGCCAGTGCCACGCCATCACCACGGTCTCCGAGGCCCTGCGCGAGGCGACAAAAAGCGCGGTCAACCCGACCGAAAAAACTCGAATGGTCACAATCCACAACGGCATGGAACCCGGACCCGCGGTGGAGCCGAGACCCCCCACTCCGGGCCGCCCCTTGCGAATCGGCGTGCTTTCTCCGGTGAGACCAGGCAAAGGGCATCAGGACTTTCTGCAAGCGGCGAGCCGCCTGCAAGAAGAAAATTTCAAACTCCATTTCTCGATCGCCGGTGATGGTGAATCGCTAGAAGAGTTGAAGCACGAAGCCGCCCGCCGCAAGCTTGAGATAGAGTTTCCGGGCCACCTGGAAAACCCCATGGACTACCTGGCCAGCCTGGACCTCTCCGTCGTACCCTCCCACCGGGAGACGTTTTCCCTGGTCACCCTGGAATCGATGGTCAGCGGGAGGCCCATCGTGGCTGCGAACTCTGCCGGGGTGGAAGAAATCTGCCGCGACTACCCGGCCGAGCTCTATCCGGCCGGGGACACGGATGCGCTGTACCACGCCATGGCTCGTTTCTGCGCGGCGCCGGATGGCTTTCTGGAGCGAGCCCTGGCCGCCGCCGAAAAGGCCCGAGAAAATTTCCACTCAGCCCGGATGGCCAATACCTACCACAGCCTTTACAGCGAGCTTCTATCGGCGTGAAAAGAGCCCTGGTCGTTCACACCGGGGGCGGCCTGGGCGACGTGCTTTTGTCCGGTCCCGTGGTCGATACTCTAGCCGGAGCCGGATACAGCGTCGATTTCCTGGCCCGGGCAGGCACTTCACCGGCCGTTGAGCGACACCCCAACATCAATGAGCTACTCACCATCGAAGGCAAAGATCCCCAGGGGTTAAGGGAAATGAGGCGCTGGGCAAGCCTTCTCAAAGCCCGACGCTACGATCTTGTCATCCTTCTGTGGAGCACCACCCGATGGGCCTGGACCCTATTCTGGTCCGGAATTCCGGTCCGAGTGGGACAGGACTCCAGGGTGGCCTACGCTTTTCTCTTTACCCATCGAGCCAGAGTCCGCTCCGAACACGGCGACGAATCCAGCCATTGGACCGAAATCTTGTTGGACTACCCGCGCAGCCTGGGTCTGGCGCCAGTATCGGTCGTGCCTTGCTATCCGGTGACTCCCCAGGAGGAGCAGTGGGCCGAGGTCACCCTCTCGGCTGCGAATTTCGGCCGCTTAAATGGTCCACTAATCGGCTTTCACAGCGGAAAAGGCCTGCCCCTGACCCCGGGTCGATGGCCCTCTGGCCACTTCGGCCATCTAGCCCGAAACCTCCAGGAGCAACTAAGGGCAAGACTTATTCTCACCGGGGGCCCTGACGAGGTGGTGGTGGTGCAAGAAGTTGCTTCACACCTTCCGGAGCCCTGCCTGAACCTGGCCGGAAAAACCAGCGTACCCCAACTGGCCGCCCTGCAAAAACGGATGAACGCTTTCGTGTGCCCCGATTCAGGGCCCATGCACCTGGCGGCCGCCGTGGGTACTCCAGTGGTGGGGATCTACGCCCTGGACGAAGACTTCCCAGCTCGGTGGGCCCCTTTCAATACGATCAGTCGCACGGTCCGGCCCCCCCGGCCGGCTTGCCGCCCAGGTTGCACGAAACCCACCTGCCCCAATTTCCAGTGCTACCTTAAAGTGAATCCGGAATCCGTGGTCAATGCCGTCAAAGAAGTCTTAAACGAAGCTAATTCGAGGCTTTCTTAGCACAAAAGGGATCTCCCCAAATAAGAGGGAACCGCCTGCCACTATGAGCGCCCCCCTTAAGATCGGAGTTGATGCGACCTTTCTGCAGCGCGATCGGCGCGGTATGGGCCGGGTTCTGAGGAGTGTCCTCAACGAATGGAAAAAGTCTTTCAGCCATGAACTCGTCCTGCTGGTTCGAGAGAAGCGTCACATCGCCGAACTGGAAGACACTCCATACTCCAAGTGGGATATCCGCCTGTGCCACAAAGCGCGAGGGCTGGATGTGTGCTGGTTTCCCTGGAACCGGGTGGATTGGCAGTCTGACTGCCCGGCTGCCGTCACTATTTATGACGTTGCTCCTTTCACCGACTTTCATCCCAAGAACCGCCACCTGGCCGAAGATCAAGACCGATTGCTGGAGGCCGCTGAAAGGGCCGACCGTATCATCACGACCTCCAATTTTTCCAGGTTAGAGATGCACCGGCACTTGAACTGCGAAATTTCCCAGGTGGATGTGGTGGCCCTCGGTCACGACCCGGTCTTTCACCCCCACAAGAATCAGTATCTCGATCCGTTTTTCGCCGAGCGGATCGGAGAAAAGCCGTATCTCTTATTCGTGGGCAACACGGAGCCCCGAAAGAACCTGGCGGGACTGCTGGAGGCTTTCCTGCTCCTGGAAAATCAGCTGGAGAGCAGACTTTTGCTGGTCTCTTCCAAACCGGCTGCACCCACCTGGACAGACCGCCTGAGAGGCAAATCAGATCCCCTGACCGGTAGCATCGGCCGACTGGAGGAACGAATCCTTTGGATGGAAGGAATCGATGACGCCACGCTGGCCGAACTCTATCGGCGCTGTCAGGTTTTCGTCATGCCCTCGTACTACGAAGGCTTCGGATTACCCCTGCTGGAAGCGATGGCCTGCGGAGCCCCGACCGCTGCGGCCCGGGCCGCCTCCTTGCCCGAGGTCGGAGGTGAAGTCCCTTACTGGTTTGCCCCCGCCGATCCGGTCGACATCGCCAGAGCAGTTATGGATGCCATCGCCGAACCTAACGGGGAAGAGGGTATCGAACGTGCCTCGGGGTTCACCTGGGAGGCCTCGGCTCGTGAACTCAGTCGAATCCTCGAGGAGATGGCAGGACGACCCCTGGCCACCCCCTCTCCGGAGCCACTCCCGTGACTGCCATGGAATCCCTGAAAAAGCTTCCAGGCCAAAGAATTCTAGTCCTGGGAGACCTCATGCTCGACCAGTGGATGTGGGGCAACGTCTCTCGCATCTCGCCGGAGGCCCCCGTACCGGTGGTCGACATCAATCGGACTACTTACACTCCCGGTGGAGCAGCCAACGTGGTCTGCAACCTATTGAGCCTGGGCAGCCAGGTCACGGTGGCAGGCCTGATCGGTACCGATGAAACCGGCCAGCGACTCCAGGGGTTGCTGGAACAACACGGAGCGAAGTGTCAAGGCCTTACCCTCAACACGGAGCGACGCACCACCGTCAAAACGCGTATCATCGCCCACTCCCAGCAAGTGGTTCGAGTAGACCAGGAGGACAGGACCCCTTTTTCAGATCGGGAGGCCGGCCCTCTGGTGGATTGGCTGCGAGCCAACACCGGCGAATTTGACGGGATCTTCCTCTCCGACTACGACAAAGGCCTCTTCACCTGCCCGGCTCTGGTGGGCTACCTCCCCGATCTCTATGGGGGACGCACACCGGTGATTGCCGGACCCAAACCCGGAAACCTGGAAGTCTTTCGGGGGGTCCACTGCCTCACCCTCAACGCCCTGGAGGCAGGAGGCGCCACCGGGCTTCCAGTGACCGACGACCAAACTGTTGAACTGGCCGGTCAGGAGCTTCTGCGACTCACCCAGGTCCGACACGCCCTCATCACCCGTGGCGAACGCGGCATGGCGCTCTTCACGCCGGGTCAACCATCGGCCGGAGAGCCCGCGCTGGCCACTCAAGTTTACGATGTGAGCGGGGCTGGGGATACCGTTATGAGCGTCGTGGGACTGGGCCTTTGCGCCGGGGTCTCGCCTCATTCGTGCATCAAACTCGCCTCCCACGCCGCCGCCGTGGTGGTCAGAAAACTTGGTACAGCCACGGTCACCATCGATGAGATCGCCGACTCTCTGCAAAGGAGAAATTAGGTCTTGCGAGTGTTGAGCCGATCGGGGATAGCGGAGATCGTGCGCGAGTGGAAAGCGGCCGGAGAAACCGTGGTCTTTACCAACGGATGCTTCGACATTTTACACATCGGCCACCTCCAAACTCTGGAGCGAGCCAAAGCCGAGGGTAGCCGATTGGTGGTCGGGGTCAATTCCGACGAATCGGTCCGGCACTTGAAGGGACCGAACCGCCCTATCAATCCCCAAGAGGATCGAGCTAAACTCCTGGCAGCCCTCCGTCCCGTGGATGCCGTGGTCATTTTTCCCGAGGACACCCCGGTGGAGCTTCTGGAGGTCATTCGGCCGGACGTGCACGTCAAGGGAGGCGACTATGCCCTCGAAGAGCTTCCGGAGCGAGAAGTGGTGGAAAGGCATGGAGGAAGGATCACTCTGATCGGCCTGGTCCCTGGTCGCTCCACCACTGAGATCATAAGGAAATCCCAAAAGCCGTGAGTCGTCTGCTCATCACAGCCAACTCCCCAGGGGAGATGGCCGGGTGGGTTCGACCGATCCTTAAGGAGTGGCACGAAAGAGGACTCGGAGCCGTCGACATCCTGCTTCTCCCCTGCTCCTTTGCAACCGGGCAGGAAGAGAGAGTCGCTCGTTCGCTACCCGGAGTCGAACACGTCTATCGGCCAGGCGACTACTTCAGGCTCTGGCGGAGTGAAGCTCGAAAGTACCAGGATGGAAATCTGCTCCACCTGGGGGGTGACCTGATGTACAGCGCCTTTCTGGGTTGGCGCTGGGGGATTCGATGCTGGTCCTATCTGTGGGCTCGCCCCTGGTGGAATAGTGCCTTCTCCGGGTATTTCACCAAAGACGCCTGGGGTGTCGATTGGTTAAGAAAAAGAAGAGTACCGCCCGAGCAGATCCACCTGACCGGTGATCTGGTCCTCGACGCGGTAAGGCAGTACGTGCCCCACCCGACTCTAGACAAAGAGGAGCAGATCAGCTATCTGCCCGGGTCTCGCCGCCACGAACTGGCCTCCCTCACACCGTTTTTCTTAGAGCTTCATGGCCGGCTCCAACAACTTTTCCCGGGCCTCAAAGGGGTCCTTCATCTTTCTCCATTCCTTCCTCAAGAGGAGATCGCGCCACTCCTCCAATCGTCTCCCGACCCCAAGGTTGGGGGCCTGCAGGGAACTCTCACGGACCGGACCTTGCAGACTGGGAAAACTCACCTCGAAATCGTAGGAGAGGAGCATTATTCCCGCCTTTCTAAATCGCGCCTCGCCATCTCCATACCGGGAACCAAAACCGCTGAGGCGGGATATCTCAGAACCCCCCTCTTGACCATACTGCCCCTCAACCGGCCGGAGCATCTCCCCTCCATCGGGCCGCTTGGATTGCTCGATTTTTTGCCTGGTGGGGCCCACCTCAAAGGACGCCTGATCCTGAAAACGAGGCCCCGGGTGGGCCTACTCTCTCACCCCAATATCCTGGCCGGACGACCACTGCTACCGGAACTTCTCGAGCCCCTCAGGCTGGAGGCACTGGTCACTCTTGTAAGTAACATCCTGGGAGAAAAAGAAAAACTCCGAGGGGTGTCGGAGCAGTTAGCAAGTCTTTATTCCTGGGAGACCCTTCCGGCTCACACCCTGGTGGAAACGATCAGCGGCTAATCAGCCCACCCATCGCCGTGAAAATAGTCTCTGGTTTGGGAGACCTTTTTCTTTCCAGCATTCCATTTTTTGATGGCACCCGCCACCATCTTGTCGCGCGCTCCCTGGGTTTCCTGATCGAAACTCGCCTCGAATTCGTTGACCGATTCGAACAGGTCCTTTAAGCCCAGTAAAGTCGGATCGTAGTTCGTCTTAAATTTCTTGGGAATCCTGCGCAACCGAGCTTCGGTCATCAGTTCCTTCAACCGATTTCGCACCTCGATCAGGTCCTGTTCCATTTCCGGATAGACCTTGCGAGTTTTCTCTCCCTTGACCTTGGTCTTGTCTCGAATCTTTTTGATTCGATCCGCCTGCTGAAGAATGGGGTCGCAGACCGACGAGAGCGCTTGCTTGCGGAATGAGTTCAGTTGAGAAGAGTCATCCACATCGGCGTAAGTCACACCGTCCAACGGCTTTTCAAAATGTCTCCACTGGAAATAATTGAAGTAGTAGAAGCCCAAGCCACCAAAAAAGACCACTATGGCTAGCAGGCATGAACCGAAGGAGTTTCCGCGTTGCGGTTTGCGTTTTTCTCGAACTGAATGCATCTTTTCTCTTTTGTTTTAAAGAGGGTGTTTCCCTCCAGGTTCCTCCAAAGGCAGTACCCTCTATGCGAAATGTGGTGCAGGTACGGAACCCCAACTCTGGAGCCACGCCCCCACGACGTTACTCCAAGCCACGCGGACGTCGAAGTTCCGTACCGCACACATGACCATTTTATTCCCATGACGGGTGTATCTCGGACAATTCTGACAAAATTTTTAAAACCACCTAACGAAGGGCCTGGTCGGTCGAGAGGAGAACCGAGAGCCCAACATGGAGACAGGGTTGTCAGGACATCCCCTTGCACCGCAACTGCCCACCAACAAACCCGGACCGCTGTATCACCTGTTAGAGCGGCTCCGCACGATGGGGGTGGAGGCTTCGGTGCGCAAACTAAAGTGCATTCTGGATAGTCTGGAGTTCACCGAGCGCTACTTTGCCGGTGTTTCCGGAGGGCTGCTTCGAAAGTTGGAAGATCCTCCAAATCTAGAGCCGCTAGCCCACAACGCGATCCACGGCAAAGGGCTACGCCGCCTCCTGCGTTTTTGTCTGAACCGGTTAGAAATGCACGGTCGTGCTCCCGGAGTCCTCGACCTTTTCAGCTGCTTCTATCTTCATGGCAAACGCAGTTTACCCTATTCCCATACTCGCTGGATGGGGTTGGTACCGGGTTCCGACACCAATAACGAAGCCACCAACTGGGATTACCTGTCAAAACTCGAGGAGTTGTCGGTACCTTCGGCCTTCGACGCGCTGGAGGCGGAAATCCGAAACCTTACCGAAATTCTGCAAAGTTTTATTGAAGGTGGGGCAGGCTTTTTCGAAAACCATGAACACTTTGCCCGACTGGACGAGACGGGTTGGCAGTGTACCATCAAAAGAGGTGAAAGCTACACCGAACTGGTTCCGGCGATCCCTGCCCGGCTCATTCCCTTAGAGGCGCAAGCTCCCACCAGCACCCCCCAGACCGAAGACGAGTTACTCCTCAACAGTAACCCCTTTCTCTCCGCTCCCTTCGAACCAGGGCCTTCTGCAGGGAAGCCCGTCACCGAGAGGGTTCTAGAGATCCAGGTGGAGCCCAAACCTGAACCAGAGCAAGCTCCTCCGGCCACGGTAGCCGAGGATGAAGAGACCGACTCCATCCCCGTCAAGGACCTGATGAAACCCGAAGACTATCTACAGCAATGGAGTTCGGGGGAGCTCAAGTCGTTCAACGCGAGCTTGCAACAAGTCTACCCCCGGCTGGATCTGGATCGAGTACCCAGCGAGTACTTGAACAAGCTCAACCGCTTTCTATCTTCGGTGAGTTCCGGTTATATCTTGATCGAAGGCAAGCAGGGTGCCGGAAAGTCTTTACTCACCCAGGCTTTTCGAGACAGCCTGCTGGATTCAAGTCTGGACGTGACCCCACTGCACTTCTCGGTAAAAAATCAGTTCTATCCCGATACCGCCACCTTCCTGGAGCAGCTCAACGAGAGTTTACGGATCCGGCCGGGAACCGGCCGCAAGAGCTTTGAAGCTCTCGACCCCGCGGTGATCAAGGATCTTAACATGCGCAGTCCCGGGGACGCCCGGGCCGGGCGATTCACCTCCTTCTTGAGCGAACTCCACCTGGTCAACGGTAGCGCGCTCGTCTTGATCCTGGACGGCTTAGACGAGGGCAACACCGGCCGCAACGACTCTCTGTTCAGCTATCTTCCAGCCCACCTGCCCGACGGGGTCTACGTGGTGCTGAGCTATCATCCGGACCGGTTTCGTCCGGGCGATCAGGAAGTACTCGAGACGATCCACAAGGGCCCTTCCATAAAGCTCGTGTTGTCCCCCCACGACTCTCTCTATCGAGATTTCATGGAGCGTTTCCTGACCTGGAGAAGCCATGGACCGCTTTCTGAAGGACTACTGGAAACACTGGTGGAGCAATCGGGGGGCCGCCTGGCCACCGCTCAACACTTCCTGGACGGCTTGAGGTGCGAACTCCTGGAAGGCGAGGACGACCTACCTCCCGCCGAACTGGTTTATGAGGGTTTGCTGGACCGTCTATACGAGCGGGTACCGGATCGCTACCTGGACCTCTTTCTCTTACTGGCCACCTCCGACGAACCGGTGAGCGGGGACGAACTCTCGTCACTGGGAATTTCTCGAACCGACGTGCTGGAACTGATCCACAGTTTACCCAGCCTCTTCCACTGTACCTATGAGCCCAAAATGGCTCTCAACCTGGCCCACAGAGCCCTGCGGCTACATATCCAGCGGACCTTCCTCACTTCTTATTCAGAAAGCTGTTTGCGTCTGGGCAAACGCGCTCTCAAACGACTGGGCGACGGGGAACTCGCGGTGCTCCCCATCAAAGAAGATCTGGAGCGCCTGGGGGAAACTCTGCGACGGCTCCTGCGCTGGGCCTTCGATAGCCAGGACCGCTCCTTTCTGGCCCGGGTCTGCTCCGACGAACGGGTCAACCGTCTACGCAGACGAGTCTTTGCCGCCATGGAAGAGAGGTTTCTCTATCACCGCAAGGCGCTGGTCCTCGACACCTTTATCAGGGGACTGCACTTTCTGGTGCTCTCCGAAAAACGAGAAGAGTTTCGGGAGGAACTGGCCTGGTCGCTCTCCAGCCGGGCCCTTTCCTACTACCACCTCGGCCAATACAAGCGTGCCGGTGAAGACATCGAGGAAGCGCTGAAGCACTTCCGGCACCTGGTCGACGAACAAGGTCGCGAAGAGCTTCGCAACGGCCTGGCTGCAGCCTACAACCGACGAAGCGAGATCTACCGGGGCCTCAAAGATTGGAGCATGGCTCTGACCTACGCCGACCGCGCTGTCTTAAACTACGAAAAAGTGGTCGCCGAAGGTCGCAAAGATCTCACTTCCCTGTGGATGCTTTCTCGTCATAATCGGGCCGTGATCTACCGGGCTCTCAAGAGTTATCACCAGGCCCAGATTGATCTGGAAGAGGCCCTGACCGGCTATTTAGAGCTGGTCGAAAAGGAAAACCGGCGAGATCTCCGCCCGCAGCTGGCCGATGTCTACAAGACCCGAGCGGGGCTCGCCCTTGACCAGGGCAATATCGAGTACGCCCTGACTGCCGCCAATGCCAGTCTCGACCTATTGGAGACCCTGGTCCATCGGGAGAACTTTGAACACCTCCGCAACGACCTGGCTTCGGTTTACAACGATCGAGGAGCCATCCTGACTCGCCACGGGATCCTGGAAGAGGCCGAGCGAGACTACGCTTCCGCGATTTCTATTCGAACCTATCTGGTGGCCGAAGGCCGCATCGACGTGCGAACCGATCTGGCCAAGACCTACGCCAATCGAGGCCTCTGCCTGCTACCCCGAAGTGACCTCAAGCAAGCCGAGGAGAGCTTTGACCGAGCGGTTGAGATCCTGGACCGATTGGTAGAGAAGGAGCACCGGGAGGATCTCTACGCTGAGAGAGCTTTCGCCCTGAGCTGCCGGGGCCGCCTTCACCGAGTCATCAATGATCTTGAATCCGCCCGAGAAGACCTCTCGGCAGCGGTCGCCGATTATCGCCTGGCGGTAGTCAGTCAGGGAAGCAAGCACCTCGAAGAGCTCGCCGGGGCGTTGAACTCCCTGGCTGAAGTCAGTCTGCTAGCCGGGGACCACCAGGTGGCCCGCAAGAGCTGCGAGCGGGTGCTCGAGATCTTTGAAGAAAAGCTGACCCCCGATCGCCGGGAGGCCCTGGCCGCTCAGCGGGCGGCAGCCCACCACAACCTGGCTGCGGCCTTGCGAGACGAGGGGCAGCCGGCCCGGGCCGAAGAAGAGTTTCAACGGGCCATCGAACTTCTAACTCGACTGGTGGAGTCCGATGGGCATCCCCATCTGCTCGGAGAGCTGGCTACCTCGCTCCTCCAGTTTGCCCAGCTTCCATCTCAGAAGGCCGCTACCAAACTCAAGCTTGCCAGCAGAGCCCTGGCTCTCTTCAAGAGCGTCAAGACCGACAAGCAAAATCTTCTAAAGACCGCCGACGCCTATTTGCTGCGAGCTTCCGCCTTCCGGGCCATGGGTTCACTGGGCAGCGCCCTGGATGACGTGACGGCGGTGATCGAGGAGAGCAGAGAGGAATATTGGCAGGAGCCCCAGATCGCCCAGACCATCATCAGCGCTTTACTGGAGAGGGCCTCCCTCTTTGGAGAACTGGCCGATCAACAGGCCAGTCTCGTCGATCTGGACCGGGCCGCCAAGGTGGTCGACCAATTGGGCGAGGCGCTGTCCGGGCCAGAACTTGAACTTCACCACTGCCACATCTTGTTGGAACGAGTCCACCTGCTCAGCGACGGACTGCAGGATGACTTTGAGTCTTCGGTAGAACTACTTCGGGAACTGGACGGTCGAATCGAAGCACTGGCCCTGGAGCGGCTGGGCGAGGAAGACTATCGAGAGCTTCGCTCTCGCTGCATCAAGCTATTTAAGAGCTTAAGGCTGCTGGCCCTGATACCCACTAGACGGGATAATGATTACCGAACCACCGTGGAGCGGTTGACCCTCTTGCTGAAAGCGGTGAGTCGTTTCCGAAACAATTTCCGCAGTCTCTTACGAAGTGACTGGGTGGAAAACCAGGACGTCGATCCGATCACCAAACTTCAAACTCAGCGGGGATGGTCTCTGGTCAAGCTAAACCGCCTGGAAGAAGCCCTCGAAGACTTTGATAAAGCCGTAGATTCCCTGCCCCCGATCTTGCAAGAAACCAGTCCGGATATCCTGGAGTTCGCGGCCGACGTAGAGTCGGGTCGAGGGGCCATATTGGATACCCTGGGCCGGGAGTCCGAGGCCCTGGAGGCCTACTCCAGAGGGGTGGAAGCGTTCAGTCGGCGGCCGGAGAGCGCGATGAGCCCGAGGCGGGCCAGCTGCCTGCAGAATCGGGCTAGTCTGCTACAAAAGCTAGGGCGCTACCAGGAGGCGTTAGACGATCTGGAGCCTGCCATCGACATCGCCCGGAGCAATTATCAAAGAGATGAAGCCCTTTCCCGCTCGGCGGAAAAGGCGCGCTTGCTGCACCTGCTCGGCCGACAAGAGGAGGCGCTCAAAACCCTGAAAAGCACCCTTGCCGTGAGCCGCCATGAACAGCCCCTCACACCCGATCAAGAGCTCCCTCTGCAGATCGGGGTCTACCACGCTTCTTCGCTACCGGCGGAGCGCCACGAAGCCTTGAGCAGGGTCCTGACACTTTTGCGGGGTGTCCTGCTGGACGATCCAGGCCAGTGGAGAGAAGAAGCGACCCGGCTTTTGAGTGAACTGCCGTTACCCGAGTCTTCGGCGCAGGGTGGCAACCTGGAAGAGATGGTGGTCGGCACCCTGGAAGCCCTGGTCAAGAACCATCCGAAGGCTTACACCCCCCTGACCGAAACCATTCTCCGCCGGGCCGCCCGGGTGGGAGAGTTGAGTTCTTACTCCTGGAAGTTCGCCACACTGTCTGCGGGGCTTTACTGCCTGGCCACCAGACTGTGCTACCTGGAGTATCTGAAATACGGACAAAAAAGCCTGCCCCGCCTGGTGCGTTGCTACCTGTTGACCGCACAGAACCTGGTCAACGCTGAATCCCCTCGCCAACTCAAAGGCCTGGATGCGGGTATAGAGGCTCTGACCGAGGCGATCACCCTTCATCCTCCTACCGGAGAGCTGGAAGTCGAGGTCAACAATATGGCCAGGTTGTGGCTGTCGCTTCCCCCCTCCAAGGTCTTGCAGGCCGGCATCGCCCGCTCCACCTTGCTGAAGCTGCGCCGTTGGTAGCCGCTGTATCGCTATCTTTTACGTAGTTCTTCCTGCCAGCGGCGGCGTACCGTTTCTTGAATCTGGAGCCGTCTTTCCAGCGGAGGGTGGGTCCGACTTCCCTCTAAATAGGCTTGCCCGAAGAGTTCCACCGCTCTCTTGCGAAGTTTGACCAGCGCCCTCCCCTCGCCCATGGGGTCGTAACCCGCAGCGGCGGCGTACTGCATACCCAGCACATCGGACTCCTCCTCTTCATCCTGGTCGTAATCTTGCTTATTCTGGAGATAGTCCACCACAAACTTGTAGCGCTTCTCCAGTTCCCCCACCTGGGAGCGCAGCCGCTGGATCTCGTGGGGCGTACCGTCTTCGCTGAGCCGCTGGTAGTCGTAGCTCAGTTGCTGAATCTGGCCCACCAGTTTCACGTATTCGTTATAACGCTCTTCATAAATCTGAGCGTGGCGGCGCACCCCGTGGGCGACCTCGTGCCCCAACACCCCGGCCAATTCATCGTCGGTCAAGTCCAGGTCCATAAGTCCGGTGGTCACGATCACGTGCCCCTCCCCGGTGCAGAGTGCGTTGGGGGCGTCGGTCTCTATGAGCTCGAACCTCCAGAGCAAACCGTCGAGGGGGCACTGGGCCACGATCTTGCGGCCGATGGATTCGATCCGAGCCCGGGTGGCGTGGTCTTCGGAGCGGCCGATCTTGGCCAGGACTTTGTCAAAGGTTTCCCGGGCCTTACGGTACCCGGGCCGACGCATGGATCGCTCCTCCTTGATCCGATCGCTCTCGACTTTGACGAGTTCGGCCTTCTCCACCATCCGGTAATCCACCACGCCGGTATCCCGGTTCTCCTTGCGCTGGTACCCCAGCAATTCCAGGGCCTCCGGCCATCGCTCCAGGCGCTGAGCCTGATTGAGAGTGATGGTGTGCACACGCCCTTCGGTGTCGGTGATCAGCAGGGAGGAGCCCTCGAGTTTGACCTGGTCTGGTCGATCCGATTGGACCAGGCGTATGAAATGAATGACCGAAACCGATCCCGAAGCAGAATCTTGTTGCAGCGGCTGATTGCCGACAAAAACATGACCGGGGAAAGCCCAGGATGAGCAAGCGACCAGGACCAATATCAGTGAGAGTCTCAGCAGATATTTCGAGAGTGAATTCACATTGACGCCTTGATCCCAGTTTGCTATACTCGGGCCCTGTTTGGCGCTAAGCCTTAAGAACCTCTTCCCACCTTACAACATCAGTTCGTATGGTCCAAGTGGAAGAGATTGGAAAAAGCGCCCTTCACGGAAAGGAGGCTGTCGTGCCGAAAATTCGGACTAGAAAAGCGGTAGCAAAACGTGTGAAAAAGACAGGTACAGGCAAGCTCAAGCGCATGCGGGAGTTTTCCGGATGTCACCACATCCGGGAGAAAAAATCCCCCAAGCGTACGCGCAAGTTCCGGAAAACCACCCTGGTTTCCGCAGCGGACGAAAGAATGATTCGTCTCTGCGTACCTGGCTTGTAAGCAACCTGAGAAAGGATTTCTCTCATGCCAAGAGTGAAACGAGGGCCGATAGCCCTCAAAAAACGTCGCAAACTCATGAAAGCCGTGAAAGGCTACCGTGGGGCCAGAAGCCGCCGAGTCAATTCTGCTCAGGAAGCTTTTCTACACGCCCAGCAGTACGCCTATCGCGACCGTCGTAACAAAAAACGGGAGATTCGTCGACTCTGGATCGCCAGGATCAACGCCGCCACCCGAGCCAACGGAATGTCTTACAGCCGTTTTATGAACGGACTGAAAAATGCCGGTATCAACCTGGACCGTAAGGTTCTGGCCCAAATCGCCATAGAAGACAGCGCTGCCTTCGCAGCGTTGGTGGCTAAAGCCAAAGACAACGTTTCCGCGCTCAGCTAACCCGTTGCCTGATCTGTTAGACGCGAAAGAGGGCCACTTCGGTGGTCCTTTTTCACGTTACAGACTGGTCGAGGGCAGCTTTACCATGGTGAACCAGAACTGCTCGATGCTTTCCACCACCTTACAAAACTGTTCAAAATCTAACGGCTTGGTCACGTAGCAGTTGGCCTGTAGGCTGTAAGACTCCAGCACATCGCGATGGGCCTCCGAGGTGGTCAGAACCACCACGGGTATGGCTTTAAACTCTTCGGACTCCTTCATCTCCTGGAGGACCTCCCGACCGCTCTTGCGGGGGAGATTGAGATCCAGTAAGACCAAATCCGGTACCGGAGAATCTTGAAAGCGACCTTCCTTCCTCAAGAACTCCAGAGCCTCGATCCCGTCGCCCACCACGTGAAGGGTATTGGTCACCTTGGCATCCTTCATCGCCTCCTGGGTCAAACGGACATCTCCGGGGTTGTCCTCTACCAGTAAAATCTCTATCGGTCTCAATTGTCTATCGTTTCCTTTCTCGGAATGATCAGGCCAACGCTACTGCCTCCCTCCTTCAACCGCGTCAGCACAACACTGCCAGAGTACACCCTGGCTATCTCACCGCACAGAGCTAACCCCAGTCCCACGCCGTCATACTCGTCGCGGGCGTGCATTCTCCCAAATAGCTCAAGACACGGAGCCAGGTCACCCGAGGGAAACCCCACACCGTTGTCTTCCACGCTGACTACAAAGCAATCATCGGTAAGTTCCACTGCCACCGTGACCCGGGCCTCTTTGGGGTTGTCGGCTTGGAACTTGAAGCCGTTATCCACCAGTTCGATGAGAGCGGTTTCCAGATGCTCCCCAGACATGGGAAGCGTGGCAAAGGCACCTTTCCATTCCAACGTACCCGGGTACTTCGCAAATTTTTCCTTCACGCGTTCAAAGATAGCTCGAGTATCGGCCGTGACTTCCCGAGGGGCATCGCGATTAAGACGAGAAATCTTCAGAATTCCGTGCAGCATCTTTTCCAAACGAGCACCCCCGTCTCGGGCAAACTCCAAGAACTCGGTACTACCCGAGTCCAGATCCGGGCCCGAACGGCGAGCCAGCAGGCCGAGATACGAATTGATCATCCGGACGGGCTCCTGGAGGTCGTGAGAAATAATGTGATTCAAATGGTCGATCCGGTCTTGAACGTCCTGGCTCTCTCGCCGTGAATTTACTTCGGGAGGCGCTTGCTGTAAAGTCGGGGCGCCCACCGTGGGCAGCTTTCCTGGCGAGGCAAAACCCTTCTCTGAAGTGACCACTTCGAAAGTGGGTGCCGGCGCCTTCAAGACCTCCAAAACCCGGGTCAGCAGCCTGGCCGGGGTAAACGGTTTGGTTATAGACGGGAAGGCGGTCAGAGCTACTACCGGATCGGCCGCGTGACTGGTGAGCACCAACACCCTCCCCCCCGGGGTTTCTTCGAGTAAGCCGCTGGCCAGCTTCTCTCCATCTTGACCACGAAAAGTTTTGGCCAAAAGCAGCAGATCGACGCTGTGATCGTAGAGAGCCTCTGCGTCTGCTTCATTCACCGCACTCACAACCTCATAGCCGGCCCGCTTCAGCACTCGCTCCACCAGTTTGCGCAACGGCTCTTTGTCTTCCAGCACCAGGATCTTTTCTCCGGAAGGGCTGGAGAGCATTTCATAGACTGTCTCTTCAGCACAGGTACCTTCCCGTTCTGAGATGGGGAAATAGACATGAAACTGGGTACCTAACCCGGGGGCGGAGTCCACTGCGATCCCGCCGCCGGCCGATTTTACGATTCCGTAGACCGTGGAAAGTCCGAGACCGGTTCCGGCCTCCTTGGATTTGGTGGTAAAGAAAGGCTCAAAAATCCGCCGGATCACGTGCTCGGGCATTCCCGAGCCGTTGTCACCCACCCGAAGGACCACGTAGTTGCCTGCAGAGGGCACGGTATCGAAATGCCGGCCGTCCGGCTCCATCTGAACGATATCGGTTTTCACACAGATCTTTCCCCGCTCGGAAATGGCGTCCCGGGCATTGACCACCAGGTTCATCACCACCTGCTCCAGGTGGCCCCGGTCGGCCAAAATACGTGGTAGAGAGGGCTCAAGCTTTATGTCCAGACAGATCTTTCGAGGTAGCAGCCGGGCCAGCATCCGCCGCATCGGGTCCACGACCTCGTTGACATCCAGAGCCTCCACGGTGGGTTGGTCTCGGCGACTGAAGGCCAGAATCTGCCGAGTGAGCTGGGTGGCCCGCTCCCCGGCCAACTTGATCTCTCGAGCGTCTTCACAAAGCTCACTATCGGCCAGCTCCTCCATCAGAATATCGGAGTAGCCGATGATGCTGACAAGAACGTTATTAAAATCGTGGGCGATCCCCCCCGCCAGGCGGCCCAACGCTTCTAGCTTCTGGGCCTCCAGCAAGCGCTCCCGGCTGCTGGCCAGAGCCTCGGCCACCCGGTGACGCTCCATGGCGTGGAGCAGGACCCGCTTGAGGACCTGCGCGGTCACCCCATCCTTGACCAGATAGTCATCGGCTCCCTCTCGCAGGGCCTTCATAGCCAGGCGCTCATCGTCGGTTCCGGTGAGCACCACCACCGGCACTGACGGAAACCGGTTCCTGACCGTGGTCACGGCTTCCAGGCCCCGGGCGTCGGGGAGAGTGAGGTCCAGAAGTGCTACGTCAATCCGTTCATTGCTCAGGATCGATAGACCATCGGCCAGGCGAAACGCTTCGCGCAAATGGAAACGTGGTGACCTCAGCTCGGCCAACTGCAGTCCGACAAACTGCCGCTGCTCCGGTGAATCGTCTACCAGAAGTACCTTGATGTCTGCTTGACCAAAGGCGGTTGCGTCCACTATCTACCCTCAGTAGACGCTTCCACTACTTCCACCGATGACCTCCCCGATGAGTTCTCGCAGCAAAGCAGTCGGTCGCTCAGAAAACGTTGCCAAAGGCCTTGGAGATGGCTTCCACTCCCGGTAAGCAGCGAATAAAAGCGTCTACCACTTGCGGATCAAAATGGGATCCACTGGACCGCTTGATCTCTTCGATGGCTTCCTGGGCTGCCCAGGCTTTCTTGTAAGGCCGTTCCGAGGTGAGGGCGTCAAACACGTCGGCCACCGCCACGATCCTTCCCTCGATAGGGATGTCGTCTCCTCGCAGCCCTCTCGGATAGCCACTACCGTCCCACTTCTCGTGATGGGTGAGCGCTATGATCTCTGCCAACCTGAGGGTTTCGGAATTGCTCCCACCCAGTAGTTCCGCCCCGATCTGACAATGGGTTTTCATGAGTTCCCACTCTTCGGGGGTAAGCTTTCCCGGCTTTAGCAGCACCGCATCCGGGATTCCGATCTTGCCGATGTCGTGCATGGGGCTGGCCCAAAGGATACGGTCCGCTGCTATTTCATCCAACCCGTACTCCAAAGCGATCAGCTCCGAATACTGGCTCATTCTCAGGATGTGCTCACCGGTATCATCGTCACGATATTCGGCGGCTGCCATCAATCGCTGGATCACCTCGTACTTCGAGTCTTCCAGTTCGCGGGTGCGCTCCCGGACTCGGCGCTCCAGTTCCTGGTTGTGGGACTCCAGACGCCGGTGCAGGTGGCGGATCTCCAGGTAGCCTTTGACCCTCATCTGAAGCTCCACCGGGTCACACGGTTTGGAAAGGAAGTCCCGCGCACCCAACTCTAAAGCGTGGCGCTTGTTGTCGCGACCACCTTCGCCGGTGAGCACGATAACTGGAACCTTGATCAAAAGCTCGGGGTTCTTCTCCCGGAGTTGGGTAAGCACTGCGAAACCGTCCGTCTCCGGCATATTGAGATCAAGAATCATTAGGTCAGGATCAAAGGTCTCAAAAAACTCAATGACTCGGTCCGGTTCGTCGGTAACTTTTACCTCGTTGAAGCCGGCGCGGGCTAAAAGCCTCTTTAAAGCACGGTGAACGCTTGTGTCATCATCTACAATGAGAATTCTACTCTCAGTCAAACAAAGCCCCTTTGCACTTTGGGTTTTCCTCCCTATCAGGATATCCTGCCGGAAAGGAACTTCAGGTATTGATACAGGGATAGCGGGCCGACTTAAGAAGTGAAATTCTGGGTTGAATCTATTACTGTTGGTACAAGGGGATTTTGAGTTTCTCGAAGGGTTGTTGGGTTCATTGCCGGGTTACCGGATCTATCGAGAGCCCTCCGACCAGGAGCAGATCGATTGTGTAATTTTTGCCGGCCGGAGAGAACACTCCACACTCCCTCGATGGTGGCAAGAGCAGTTGGATGGGGAAAATCCGGTTCTTATTGTCGCCGACTCACACTCTTCCCTACCCCATATTCCCGCCTCAAAGATCAGTAAGGACACTCTTTCCCTAGCCATTTCTTGGGCCAAACAGCATCGGAGTTGGAGAATCAAGGAGGAGCGCTCCCTTGAGCGGAACCGCCAGATCCTGGCCCAGGTGACCCACGAGTTGCGCTCCCCGCTCAGCGTGATCTCTCTGGCCACTCAACTCGCCATGCGATCCGGGGCCGACCCTCAAAAACTCCGAGAACACCTCTCCATGGTGCGCGAGTCCACCCGCTCTCTGCAGACCCTGGTCAACGACATTCTGGATTACTCCAAGATGCGCTCAGGCACCCTGCAACTCTCCTCCACCGAATTTGAACTGGAAGAGTTTTTGCAGAACGTGTACCAGAGCTACCGCCTTCTGGCCGAGGAGAAGGGGCTGGAGTTTCGGTTTTTCATGGACACTCGACTTCCGGGCCGCCTGGTGGGAGACCCGGGGCGGCTGCGCCAAATTTTGGCCAATCTGCTTTCCAACGCCGTCAAATTCACCTCTCACGGCGTGGTCTGCCTGTCGGTGCGGCTGCGCTCAAAGAGTCTCACTCAAGTGGTCCCCGAGTTTAGCATCCGCGACTCCGGGGTGGGAATCTCGACCGGCGCCCTTCAGCGAATCTTTCAACCTTATGAACAAGCCGAGGAGAGCACTTTTCACCAGTTCGGAGGGACCGGTCTTGGACTATCCATCGCCCGCAGCCTAGTGGAGCAGATGGGCGGTGAGATCCAGGTCCAGAGTCAGCTCTCAGAAGGGACCGAATTTACTTTCTCGGTGAAGCTCGGCCGGGTCCGGGGAGCTGCCAAGAGACTCGTCCCGGAGGGTAGTCTGCAGGGAGTACCGGTGCTGATTGTGCAACCGCCGGGAGCAAGCCGAAGTGAACTGCGGGCCCGCTTAGCCGAAAACGGCATGCGGATCTGGACTGCCGGGAGCAGGCAAGAAGTCTTGCGATTGCTCCCGGTCGTCCGAAACGGTGTCGTCTTGATCCACCTGGATAGTTTCGGCTTTGATGAAGTGGAGACTCTACGGCCCCTCCTCCCTGATCGCGCCAAGATCGTGCTGCTGGCGACCACCGGCCAGCGAGGCGACGGTGCCCGCGGCCAAGCCCTGGGAGTCGGCGCCTACCTCAGCGGGGAGTTTTCTCCGGAGGAGCTTTCGCAGGCGTTGATGCTGACCCTATCGGGTGCTTACACCCTGGTCACCAGGCATACCCTCCGAGAGCGCCGAAATCCGGTTCATGCTTGAATCATTGACCGGCTACGACGGGTCGGAGGCGGCCCAGTCTCGCATCCGCCAGGCCTGGGGAGAGCCACTCAATCTTTCACGGCAGCCAGGAGCGCGCACCCTGGTTCACGACCTGGAGGCCCGAGTGGCGCGCGATCCGGCTGGGATGTTTCAATTCGATCAGACCGGTTTCGCCACCCTCGATTCCTATCAAGCCGGGCGGTTCAGTTGCCCCAACATCGGAGAGCTCCGGGCCCGGATGCCAGAGCAGACCGAGCCGGGGAAGTTGGCCCTGTGGCTGCTCGAGGGGAGCCACCCGGCCACCGATATCGGGGCCCTCCAGGCCTCTGCTCCTCCAGGCAGTCTGTTTCAGGTCGCTTCTCAATACAACTGCCTGGAAGCCCCCTCTCCACAATTGGTTCCAGTGGAAGCCTATTTCGATGATCCCACCCAGGGGCCACGCGCCTCTATTTCGGCTTTTCCGGCCACTCTGCTTCGGCATTACCAGGCCCCGGGACCGGAGGGAACGCGCTTCGTCCAACAGACCGACCACCCCCAACTCAACCTCCTCCACCGGGTGGCCTGGAACTCGGTGGCGCAGGTCCACAACGGCTACCTCACCCCAGCTCGGGTCAGCGACCCCGAAACCTTTGCCAACCTCTTGCAAGACCACTTCGAAGAGATCGAGATCGGTCATCACGAAAACCTCCAGGTAGTGCTGGGAGCCAACTGGGATGGCGGCGTTTCCGGCTCACCCCTCATCGGCCAGGCCTTCACCTCCACCCTGGCCGCCGGCCTCTATGGACAGGTGGACTTCAGCCGGGAGCCCTGGTCCACGATCACGGTCCAACTGCAGCGCGCTGCCTATCTCGGCACCCTGCTGGCGGCCGCCTCCTCCGGTTGCCGTTACGCGGTGCTGACTCTGATCGGGGGGGGCGTGTTCGGCAACCCACCCCCACTGATCTGGGACGCCATCGTGTGGGCCTGCCGGGAGACCCGCCGCAGACTAAAGAGCGATCTGCTCGTCGTGGTCAATGGGCGAGACCTGTCCCACTCCATGTCGCTGGAGAAACCGACCAACGATGTGCGCGAATTCGGAGGCGAGGTCATGTATCTTAAGCCCCACTCGGTGAAGATCTAGAAAAAATCTGCTAGGTGGGGTTTGCCGCGAAAAAGACCGTCGGCCAGAACGAGTTGCTCATCCGGCCCTTCCAAGCGACCCGAACCCCGCAACTGTGCCGCTGAAAGAAAGCCGCTGTAAAGGGGAGCCAGGGTCCCTATCCCCATCTTGAGGGTGCCCTCTCCCCCGGATTGAATCTCCCCCACTCCACCCTTTACCTTCAGGAGCCATCGACCCGAGTTCTCCGGGAGGAGCGGGTCCTCGATCTCCAGATGAAGCTCTCCCTCGAGCCCACCGGGGTAGCCCCGCTCAGCCAAAGCCTTTTCCAGGTGCACGATCCTCAGCATCCAGTGCTCGTGGAGCTTCATGCTGTACTGCCAGCGCTCTTCCAGAGCCAGAAGCCAAGAAAAGGAAGACGGACAGGTCCAGCGCGCTTTGGAAAACATGGCCCGATGGCCCGCCAAAAAGCCCAGGAAGGTCTGTTCGGCCTCCGCTTTGGTCAAGACCAGGTCAGTGATCTGAAGTTCGTTGTCGGTGCCTTTCGATTCGGAACGAATCCAGTAGACGTAGCCTTCCAGGCGAGAACCGGAGAAAAAGCCGAAGCGCTCGGCCTTGACCCCTCGCGGCCCCCGCACTCGATGCCAGAGATAGGGGCCTCGCTTCAGACAACCCTGCTGCTGAACCCAATCGTGTTGGAGCGCCTCTTCGGCTGCTTTATCTTGGTCGGTCAGGGGCCAGATCTCCAGCGGACCGGCCTTGAAGTCGAGACCCTTGAGTTCAACCTCCAGTAGATAGTTGGCTCCAGCCCGCTGGTAACCGGCGGCCCGGTAAAAGGAGGTGGTGGATCCGTAGAGCGCCGACAGCGCGGCCCCCTGGTCTCGTAGCTCCTGCAAGGTCGAGGAGATCAACTGCCGGCCCACTCCCCGACCCCGGGCAAGAGAAGAGATCACGACCCCGGCAAGCCCGGTCATGCTCACCGCGCGCCCCCCGAACCACTGGCCCATGGGGATCACCATCAGACCTCCGAGTGCTGCTTCTCCTTCTTCGATGACCCGCCAGTTCTGAAGACCGCTGGCCTCGATCCAGGGCCGGGCGATGCCCGCTGGAGTGTTGAAAGACTCCGAGATGATGGAGGCCAGCTCGTCGATCTTTTCCTCTGGCAGGGGTCGGTAGTGCAAGGGTTACTCCGCCTTCGGAAATTGGTAATCGATCTCGACTTCAGGCTTATCCTTGCCCTCGCCCTTGAGGTAGGTGTCGAACCAGCGCAGCATCCGCAGATTGTAGTCGTAACGGGCCGCCGCTTTACGGTTTCCGTGACCTTCTCCGGGATACAGCACCAGCCGAACCGGGGTTTGGTTCAGCACCTTCAAGAACCGGAAAAGCTCCATGGACTGGGTAGGGTGAACCCGGGGGTCGTCTTTGCCGTGCATGATCAAAAGTGGAGTACGAGCCTGCTTCACGTAGCGGATGGGGCTCCGTTCGGCGAAGAACTCCCAGGCGTCCCAGGGGCGTTTGCGGGCGTGCACCAGGTACTCCTCATCCGGGATATCGGTGGTGCCGACTTTGCTGATCTTGTCCGAGATGCCCACGAACATGACCCCGGCGGCAAAACGCTCGGTGTGGCGGGTGGTGAGCCAGGCCGTGGCGTAACCACCATAGCTCCCTCCGGTCACGCCCACCTTGTCGCGGTCCGTGATGCCGGCCTCGATCAGATGATCCACGGCGTCGATCAGGTCGTCGAACTCCTTACCGGCAGGGTCCCCTTGGGAGCTCTTGGTAAACTCCACGCCCCGCCCGGTGGATCCCCGATAGTTGGGATAAAACACGGCGTAACCCTGGGCCGCGGCCACCTGGCCGGGGAGACTATAAGCGGTCAACCAGCCGTCGTCGTAGTGGGATTCAGGGCCCCCGTGGACAGCCAAAATGGTAGGCGCCGGACCGCTCGGAACCAGCGGAGAGATCAGAATACCCTCGATCTCCAGACCGTCCCTGGCCTTGTACTTCACCACGCTCTGCCGGGCCAACTGGCGGCTTTTCAGCCAGGGGTTGGAATCGGTCAGACGCTTGCCGTTGAAAAACAACTCTCGGGGGTGGGACGCACTATCGGCCACCGTGACCACCGCACCGTTGGTGGTCTCCACCGCCAGGTAGTTTAAACTCGGGTCGTACTTGGCCTCGCTCGAAGCACCGGCCACCGAAAAGGTCATGAGCTTGGAGTCCGCACCAAAACTGGTGGCCGCCAGAATCTTGTCGGTGCCACTCCAGGAAAAGTTGTCCACCCGACCTTTCAGGCTTCCGCTGAGCGGTTTCATGGTGCCGCTCTTGGAGTCGGCCACGAACAAGACCGCGTCGTCGGGGTCGTTGATGTCCACCCCGGCCACTAGAGCCACTCGTGCCCCGTCCGGGCTCCAGGCCATCTGCCCCAGCTTACCGGGGTTCTGAATGGCGGCTAGTTGTGTACCCTTGAGGTCCACGATGAAGGCCCGACGATACATGAGGTCCGCATCGACGCTGGGGTCTTGAGCTTTCACGATCAAAAGGCGATCATCGCCTGCTTTGGGGCTCCAGGCCAGGCTGCTCACGTGACCCTCCACCGGCAGCGGCTCCAACCCTTTGGTGTCGGCTTCCAGGCGAGAAAGAAAGATCCGGGTGTTGCGCCACTCTTCCTCAAAAACTTCTTGATTGAAGCCTTTTTCTTTCAGCTTCTTCTTCTCTTTGTCCCCCGGTTGGGTGGCCAGGAAGGCAACTCGCTTGCCGTCTGGAGCGAGACTGAAAGAAGTGATACCGTTTTCGTAACTCAGCACCCGCCGGGCCTCCCCTCCGTCTACCGGAATCTGGTAGAGGGAAGTCTGCTTCTCTGCGTTTCGCTTGGAGAGAAAGAGCAGGGACTTGGAGTCCGGGGCCCACTGAACCGAGCGCAGGTTTTCATCGGCTCCGATGAACACCCGGTCCTGGCCGGTCCTGGTGTTGTAGAGGTGCACGATATTTTTGGCCGCGCCGTTCTCGAAGTCGGACTCGGAAGGGTCCCGAGGTTCGGCCACCGTGTAGACGATGTATCCGCCATCGGGAGAAAGCTTGGCGCTCCCCACCATCTTGAGTCGGGCCACGTCCAGGGTGCTCAGCCCCTCGGCCCAAACGACCGACGAACTCCCCAGGACAAACAGCAAAGCTAAGAACAAATTGACAGTATTACGCATGGTGCTCGCGCCTTCTCCGAAGAAGACGAAAAACTTCTTTTTCAAACCAAAGGGTACGGGAAGGCTCTGTCCGGAACTTAGCCCGCAGAATGGAACAGTTTGAACTGCTATATATCCCCGTGCTACTGATCGGCGGTTTTGTGGCCAGCGTGATCAATGTGGTGGCCGGTGGTGGGAGCTATCTCACTCTCTCCATTCTCATCTTGGCCGGGCTCCCCCCGGGGGTTGCCAACGGCACCAACCGGATCGGTATCCTGGCCGGCAATCTTTCCAGTGCCGCGAAGTTCGTGCGCCTGGGGCAGATCAAGCGCTCGGACCTGTGGTACTTCTGCCTGCCGGCCATGCTGGGTGGAATAGCCGGCGCCTACCTGGCCACCCAGACCGCCGACCGGACCCTGCGGGTGGTGCTGGCGGTGCTCATGCTGTTCGGCAGTTGGACCGTCATCAAGAAGCCCGATCAGAGCCGAGAGAAGAAGGTCTGGGCGAAAAACTGGACCTTCCCTCTGTTTTCAGGGGTCGGCCTCTACGCCGGTTTCATTCAGGCGGGCACCGGATTCTTTTCCCTGGCTGCCAGCACTCTGCTGGGCCACGACCTCAAGCGAGGCAACGCGGTCAAGACCGTGATGAACCTCTCGGTCACGGTACCGGCGCTCGCTATTTTCTGGGGGCAATCCATGGTCGCGTGGCCTGCCGGACTGGCCCTGGCCGTAGGGATGGGACTGGGCGGTCTGATGGGCGTGAAAGTTTCGCAGGAGTCCAACCCCGAAAACTTACGAAAAATGGTGGCCGCCGCGATCCTGCTGTCGGCAGTGTTTGTAGTTTATCCGTTGCTAAATGGGCCTAGTTGACAGGCTCGGGCCTTACCTTAAAACCCAAACAGGTCCTTAAGAATTTCGATAATCCCTCCGGATTTTTTGGCCTGAGGTGGAGGATAGGTTCCGGCCACCGGGTCGTAGCCCTGGATATCGGCCACCAGCTTGTAAAGTTCCGGCGACTCTTCGGCGAAGCCGTGGGGATTGGAGAGAAAGTCATTCAGCACGTCGGTGTAGACGTGGCTCTCATCGATCTCCTGGCCCGGGTTGGCCTGTTTGTAAAGCTCCAGCAGCCGCGCTGCGTCGGTTTTCGATACGTCTTCGGGCACTCCCACAGCTTCGCCCTGGCGGGGCCCGCTGTTTAAGATGTGCTCAAATTCGTGAGCCGGGATGCCCTGATCGCCAGGAGTAGCGAGAGTGCGGACGGTCTCCACGACATTGGCACTGATGGCGCCTCCGTTGGCATAGGCAAGCGCCTCAACGTCTTTGCCGTCGGCTCCCTTGAAGACCAGGTTCTCAACCCCTAGTCGAACTTCAAACTTTCCATCCACTTTCTCATGATCACCCGCCCCTTCGGTACTCTCCAGACCCACGGACTCCGAAGCCCGTTGAATGGCCTCATCCAATCGCTCGGGGTTTCCGAAGCTGGAGGCGAGAAATCCTCGCAAAAAGAGATCCTGGTAAGCTTCAGGATTGTCCTTGAGACTTTCAGCGTACTCTTTTTGCTCCGGGGTCAAACCGGCCAGATACTTTTCATCGTCCAGCCGCGGGTCTGTCTCAAATTCGATCCGGTCGTCTTCCCTGAGTTCCTGCAGGCGCTCATCGTAGATCTTCTGCTGATCAGGGGGGAGGCTCTCTCGAAAATAATCCACCGAATTCAGGGCATCAAGATCATTGTTTTTCCCTGCCTGGTCAATAGCCTCACGAATCTCCTCTTCAGAAGCTCGTTCAGGAGGTGGTGTCTTTTTGGAATCACCTCCAAAGTCTATATCTTTCAAAGAATCGGCCAGGCCTCCGGCGATCTTTCCAACCCGATCCGAATCGGAGTCGGTCTCGCTTTTTGTGGACTCCTGAGAGCGTTCGATCCGGTCGACAGGGCCGGAGGTTTTTGTTTTTGCCTTAGCCTCGGCTCCTTGGTCTTGCTCGGGCTTTGGGGTTGTCGTGGGCTTTGCAGAAGTAGGCGACGGGGAGTTGGCTTTCTTGATGTCCATTCATTGAAACTAAGGGAGTTTAGTAAACTCGAGATGGAATCGTTTCGGCAAGTTGTTTCTATCTCGTTAACAAAATGAATTTTAAAACGGATTTGTACTCACCGAGATGACTGTATAGCGACTCTGCTGCGGCGGCAGCCCGGGATAATTCGCCGAGACCACGCCGGCTCCGGGTGCTCCCAAATCGGAAGAACGCAACAGGGCTCGAAGCCCGTTCGGCAGGATGTGCCAGCGCTTGCCGTCGTAGCGAGCCAGAGTTTTTTTGGTCCCCTCTCTGTAGGGGCCGTCGAGATACCCCTTCTCGGCGGAAGGTTCGGATTCTTCGACTAAAACATTGACAACGGCCCACAGGTCGCTTCCATCGACTGCGATCGGAGAAGCAGGATCCAGAGAGTACGTAAAATCGTACCGAGGCCGGGCGGTGTAGCTGAGTCTCCGGGTACTATCCAGCGGCTCCCCCGCGTAGCCTCCGCCTATTCCGAGGATGAGCTTCTCGGTACCCGAAACATCCACCACTTCTCCGTGAATCTCGGGGAGCAACTCCGGTAAAGACTCGAAGTCGATGTGCTCCGCTCCCGCCAGGTGCCTGAGCGGCGGCTCTTCAGGATCCTCAGAGACCAGGTACGGCTGGTCGTTGTACACGATCAGCTTCCCTTCGGGAAGGGGATCGCCGAGGATCGCGTTTCGTCCATCCAGGGTAAGTAGCCGTCTCTGTTGACCCTCTTCGGGCTCGGTCGCCGAGTAGATCACCCCGGTCGAGGTGACGGCCAGGACTCTGGGGTCCGGCCGGTGGACGCTGGTCACCGCACCGCTGCTGTCCAGAGGAGTCCAGACTTTTTCCCATTTCCCTCCGATGGTAAATTTCAGCACGCAAGGCCAGCGGGTTAGCATGGATCCATCCAGAACGGTCGGTGGGGAGGGAAAACTCCCGTCGTGTGGTTGATAGAGCAGATGCCAACCGTGAGAGTAGACCGACTGCTTCACCGGATAGGCGGCCCCGCGAGTCTGAAATTTCTCTTGCTTACCCGGGCTGCGCACGGAACTCCAATCCACCAGTGGGCCCACCGGTTGGGGCTCGGCCGTGTAGAGAGGATTTTCGATATCCGACGGATCTTCAGCGGGCGGCTTTTTCACCTTCCAGGCCGTACTGATGGCACAAAGCTCGTAGTCTAAGCCGGTAAACACGTTCTTGATCAAAACACTGGCGTTGGTCCACGTCGAATTGTTGGGTGCCCCCATCTCGAACAGGTCAATGGCTCCCTCGGGAAGGGGATCTCCAAGATCCTCCGGCGGTTCGATGACTTTCCAGATAAATTCGTCCCCCTTGTACTCCAGGGTCCGCAGCGTGGTCGTGCGGCTTCCCGAGAGGGTGGGATAGGCGGGGGCGACCACCTGAACCGGCCCCCAGGCTTGGAGAAAAGTTCCGGTGAAAGCCGGAATATAGTCGTAAAAGGAGGGTGGTTCCACCTCACCCTCCTCGGCTACAAAAGCCGGTCCCTGATTTGCCATGATCCCCGAGATCAGCCCGGGCCCACCTTCAGCGAGCTTGAAATCGCCGAAGAGCGCCGAACCACCACCGCCCTCCACAGTGGCCGCCGCCTCGTCTTGCTCCGCTTGCGCTCCTTCTTCCGACCCTCCAGCACCGGGAAAGAAGAGGACCCTGGTTCGTTCCTCGTTCTCCTTCCCGGCGATGCTAACGTCTAAGAGATGCAAGGTAAGATAACTGGTCACTGGACCGGACTTGCCGCGGGCTCGAACCAGGAGTACCTCGCCCCGTTGGTTCGAGGCTTCTTTGCCTACCAATTCTACGTCGTATTCGACTCCGTTGGACAAAGTGCCCTGGCTGAACCCTGCCAAAGTCCCCTGCTTGCGGAGCCGATAATAGGCCTCGTATGCAGCCGAGCGCGCGGCTGACTGGGCCTTGAGCTTGTGCTCCATAGAAAGCGACAGGGCGATGTCCTGGCGGTTTGTCCAGATCAGGGCCACCGATAGAAAGAAGAGGAAGATGGCGATAAAAAGCGCGGTCAGGATGATATTGCCGCGGGAACGCCTCATCGTACGATTCTACCTGAAGTCACCTCGAATATGAATAGCTACCGTCGATTTAAGGGGGCGCCTCAGCGCCCCCACCAGTGTTTAAGCGCGGCTCCCCAGCACCCTCACGTTGTCGAACTGGAATCCGTCTTCGGTGTAGGAGCGGTCGGTGGTCAGGCGGAAGCGAAACTGCATCTCGGCGCCGTCGAAAGCGGAGAGGTCGATGACTTCGTCCTTTAGCTCGGCACTGCCGGTGTAAGCCTTGAGCTCCGCCCATTGAGCTTGCTGGCCTTCGGCGGGTACCGGAGCTGCTTCCAGGCGAACCTGGTCGTACTCTTGCTCTAGCTTGAAGCTGGTGTCGAACATCAGGGCCGAGTTTTTGAAGCCCGAGAGATCGATGACCGGGGAGGTGATGGAGTCGTTGGCCTCGTTGGGAGAGAGCTCTCCAGGAGAGTCGCTGAAGACGGTGCGCCCCCCGATGGTTTCGATGCCCCATTTGCCCTCGGTGGCCCAGCCCTGGGTGTCTACTTCCACCGATTCGCTGAAGGCCAGGTCGGCCGCCGGAAGTTTCACGGTGGTGCTAGCCAGGGCCGAACCGTTCTGGAGATTGTCGAAGGCCCGTACGGCCACGTGCATGGTGCGACCTTCGGTGCTGGGAGCGACCCCCACGGTGAGATTCTCTATTTCTCCGGCTGCGGCCGGAGAGGCGAAGTCGTAAGGCCGGGCGGACAGGAACTCTTCCAAAGTTTGCATGGGCTGTTCGGAAACCCGCACTTCGTACCGTGAAGCCTTGCCTTCAAAGCCGTCGTCTCCGGTGGCCAGAAAGCGCAGTCCGATCTCGCCGGCGCCGTTGGCCTGGGCACCAAACTCTCGGAGTTCGCCGGGAGCTATCTTGTCGTTTTCCAAAGAGTTGTTGATGTTGAGGCGTCCGTGGCTGGCCACTTTCCCCCGCAGGCTGGAGATCCGGTCAGCCCCGTCCATCAGGCGCTGCTTCAGTTCTTCATTACTGATGTCCGGCTCGTTGGCTACCATCAGCACGGTAGCACCCGACACGTGAGGGGTGGCCATCGAGGTGCCTGACTTGAAGCCATACTTGCCGTTGGGGATGGTGGAGTAAGTCTCCACGCCGGGAGCGGCGAGGTCAACTTCTTTTTCCCCGTAGTTGCTGAATCCGGCCAGTCGGTCGTTGCGGTCGGTAGCGGCCACGGCGATGCTGTTCGACATCTCGTAGCCGCTGGGGTAGTTTTCCCGGCTGTCCACGTTGCGGCCGTCATTTCCGGCTGCCATCACGTGAAACGCAGTGGACTTTTCAAAGGCTTCCTTGATCAGGTTGTTGGCTCCCCCACCGCCCCAGGAGTTGGAGGTGATGCGGGCCCCGTTCTTGGCCGCATAGAGGATGCCGCGCAGGATGGCGTCGCTGGAGGTGCTGCCGCTATCGCTGAAGATCTTCACCCCCATGATCTTGGCGTCCCAGGCCACTCCCGTGATGCCCTGGCCGTTGTTGCCCACGGCGGCGATGGTTCCGGCGCAGTGGGTCCCGTGAGAGTGCCCGTCCATAGGATCACCGTCATCGGCATAAGCATTGTAGCCGTGCACGTCGTCGATCACGCCGTTTCCGTCGTTGTCGATGCCGTCACCGGGAATTTCACCGGTGTTGACCCACATGTTACCCACCAGGTCCGGGTGGTTGTAATCCACTCCGGTGTCGATGACCGCCACCACCACGTCCTTGGAACCCACGGTCTTGGCCCACGCTTCGGGGGCGTCAATGTCGGCGTCGATGGTTCCGCGATCCTGGCCTCGGTTGTGAAGCCCCCACAGCTTCTTGTCCAGATCGTTGGGCTTGCGGCCGTCCACATCGGGATCGACCTGCTCCTGGGATTGGGGAGGCACCTCACCGGTCGCTTCGTCCAGGTAGATGATTTCGTTGGGTACGGCGTAGTCCACGCGAGGGTCATTGGCCAGTTTGGCCAGGGCTTCTTTGGTGCTGAGCCCATCCGGTAGTTGCAGGCGCAAGACTTCGCCATCGAAAGACTTGAAGAGATCCTTGGGAAACTCGAAGCGCTCTTTGACGCTGGCTCCCAGGCTGTCCAGGAGGCCGTCTTGCTCCGACTTGAAGAGGCTTGACTTGGTCTTTACCAGGACCTCACCCTCCACGATGTTGGGCCGACTTTCAGCCACCCCAGGGGCGGAAGCGACCGAGGTAATCTCCACGCTATCGGAGGCAACAGCCGAGGTCTCGGGTTTGGCCGCGGGGGTGCCGCCGGGTAAAGCAGCGGGCCTGTTTGCAGGTATAAAATTCTTGTGAAATGATCCAGTCGCTTGTAGCATTAAGCCTCCTAACTACAGATTGTAAAAAACTCGGCAACACAACTTGTAACAACGCTGTAAACGGAAGGCGCGATCAACAAAGATCCGGGGACATTGAATCGACCCATATTCTATGATACATATAGATGTATGAAGACTACCGTTGAGATACCTGATGCTCTCTTGCAAGAGGCAAAACGTCTGGCCGCTGAAGAGCAAACTTCAGTCAAAGCCCTCATTCAGGAAGGGCTGCAACGGGTGATCGAGTTGCGGGCTCGGGCTAAGCGCAGTTTTCAGCTAAAGCGCGCCAGCGTACCAGGCAACGGACTTCGGGAGGAGTACGCTCAAGGAGGGTGGGAGGCGATTCGAGACGCCGCCTATCAAGGCCGCGGCTCGTGATCGCTATCGACACGAACATTCTCGTCTACGCTCATCGGGAGGATTCCCCGTTCCATGAAAAAGCCTTCGCTTGTCTCTCCGACTTGTCCGCCACACCCTCTCCCTGGTGCATCCCCTGGGCCTGTCTACACGAATTTTTCGCCATAGTGACCCATCCTCGTATCTACCTTCCTCCTTCCACTCTGGAGCAGGCGATCGAGCAGATAGAAGCCTGGTTAGAAGCTCCCAATCTGATGACCCTCACAGAATCCACTGACCATTGGGAGACCTTAAAGCGAGGTCTTCGTTCCGGCAAGATCGTGGGGCCCAGGGTGCACGACGCACGAATTGCCACCGTGTGCCTGCAACACGGAATTACCGAACTCTGGAGCGCAGACCGCGATTTCGGTCGGTTTCCCGAGCTGGAGACACGCAATCCTCTGGTTTGAGTAAGCAGCAGGGCCTCTGTTTGATTCTGCAACAAAATTGCACCATCATCTTCTTCAGGAGTATGCACCAATGAAAGAAGTCAGTATCGGTACCGTCAAACGCGACATTTCCCAGCTTGTCAATCAAGTCGCCTTTGGAGGAGAACGAATCATTCTGACTTCCCGGGGTAAACCCAAGGCGGCCTTTGTATCCATAGAAGACTTTCACCGCCTGCAGAACACCCCGAAGGAAGGCCGCTGGCAGCGCTGGCTGTCCGATGCCGCTCGATTCGACGAACAAATCATGGCTGGGCGTCAAGGCCAACCGATCGATGTCGATCGCCTGTGGGACCAAGAACGAGAGGAGCAGGAGCAACGTCTTGAACAGCTTCGTAGTGATTGACGCGAGCTTCACGCTGCGCGCAGTTTTAACCAATCCACTGGCCGAGAAGGCACGTAACAAGCTTGGTGAATGGGATCGGGCTAGCTTGCGCCTTCGCTCCCCTGGGTTGTGGTACTACGAGGTTGCCTCGGCTCTGTCCAAATTGGTGCGATTCAAGGAACTCTCCTGGGAGCAAGCTCGTACAGCAATGAAGCTCGCACTCGACTTGCAAGTCGAACTGGTGACTCCCGACAGTACCGACTACCGTGCCGTCTGGCAGTGGACGGAGCAACTGCAGAGAGCTGCACCTTACGACTCCCCTATGGACTGCCGACAAGCGGCTCTACAACGCCGTGGCTCAACCCTGGGTTCACCTTTTGGTGGGAGAGATGAAGGCTTGATTTCGATTGACGAACAGAAGTTCGAGCCGAGAAGGAATTCTATTTCCCGCGCTTAACTCCAGGCGACTCAATTTAACCACGACATTAGAAAGGGGACATATGTCTAGTCCAATCCACGGCCTCCAAAGGTCGTTTAGCGCCCTACTTTTAGGGCTTTTAATATTTTTTGTAGGTTCCGGTTGCGGAACCAACCCGAACGACTTTATCGCGACCGCTCCGGTGGGAGTCGGTAGTGTGCAGTTCAATCTCGATAGCCTTGCTCCCGATGGAACCACCCAGCTTTTGGTTCAGTTTTACTCCGGAGAAAACGGCACGGGAGTCTTGCTGTACGAGGCCACCGTGGATTACGCGGACCCTCTCTTGATCGATGGAGTGCCCGCCATTTCAAAATCGGCCGTGGTCACCTTCCGTAACGGAGCCGGTCAGGACACCCGAGTGGTGGTGGTCAACATTTCGGTCCAGGAAGACGGCCTCACGGCGGTGACCCTGGACGACATCCGAAGCCTGGAGATCACTCCCGACACCATCGCCCTGCCCGGTGGCGCGTTCCCTTATACCTTCACCGGCGAGGCCAACCTGAACGGTTCGGTCAGCCCCGTCTCCGACGCTTTCATCACGAGTGCCGCAGACAGCGGACTAGTCACCGTGGTCGGTCTTACCGTGACCACCAATAATGCGGGCCAGTTCGGCGACACTCTGGTCACCTTCACCCTCACCGACGGAAACCCCGACACCGTGGATCCCATGGATTCAGCTGTGGTGTCCGTAGTGGATGAAACCGTCGACTCGTTCGTGGTCAATCCTTCTCCTCTGACCGGAGACAACCAACTGTTCGAATCCCAAAGACTCGACATCACCGCGACCGGTACCCTCACCGGTGGTAGTGAACTCAACCTTCCTTTGGACGGCTTGACCTTCACTTCTGATCACATCGTCTTCAACCAGAACCAGATCGTGGGAGTTCTCAGCACCCCCGCCGATCAAAACGTGGTCCTGACCTACAGCGGCCCCGCCGCCAACCCCGTCAACCCCACCAGCAACCTGCTCGTTTCCGTGAGACGGGCCCAGTTGACCAGCGTGGAAGTAAAACTGGGCGGTATCGCCCAGGGTGAAGCCGGGTTCGGTATCTTGCCTCTGGGTGTACCGGCATTGTTGGAAGTTGTGGGGACTTTTGAGGGGGGTGGGAGTCGGTTGTTGGCTTCGGGGGCTGGTCCCAACATCAATGATTATCACTTAACCTCCACTGATGTAACCCCAATTGGTGGGCTATTTGTAAACGGATTGGTCGGCGGTGGCTTACTTGGAAACGGCCAGACTCTCACCATCGACTACAACGACGACAGAGACGGAGAGATCGGTACGACAGTCTTGAGTGGGCTGAGTACGGTCCTTATCGATGGTGCTTCCAACCCCGTTGTCACCTTTACCAACTACAAAGATGACTTGAGACTGATCGCTGGCACATCCCGGGAACTCGATGTCCGGATCGACCTCACGAACGGCGGAGGTCTTGTAGTCCCAGGCTTCAGGCTCCCCAACGTGCTTGCCCCTCCGACCGAACCTCTATTAACCACTTTCAACAACTCAATCACCGGTTATCCGGCCGTGAATGTCCCCTCCCCATTTGTTGGACCCTTCGACATTAAATTCTCATTCCCACTATTTGGTGGCACTGAAATCATCCTGGCAGGCGCCCAGTCGGTCAACCCTACCTTCTTCAGCATCGATCCGGTGGGCGCTACCCCCGCAGGGCTTGGTGATACAGTGGTCTTCAACACCCTGGTCGACTATGGAGATGGACAGGGCAAAGTGGTCCGCTCCCTCGACTATCCTCCGCTAGACTCATCCTTCGACTTCATTGCCGAGATGACCGTGACGATCGATCAGGCGACCGGAGCCGTATCGTTCTTCGTAAAGGCGGCGGTCGATCAATTCATTGAATCGATTCAAGCGAATGGTTCTCAAATCGTGCCTGTCGGTACGGACAGTAGCGCCACAGCCACCATCGACGCAACCCCGTAACCCCGTCTAACCGAGGCCTACCCAAGAGCACCCCCGCCTTCACCAGCGGGGGTGTTTTTTTGTGCGCCTCTCCGCCGCTAGCAGAGGAACTTTCCCACCTCGAGACAAGATCTCCGATAAGAATTCTTTTAATGGGGGGACGTGTGAGTAAGAGCCAGGCGGGGGTGAGCTTACTGCTGGAGATCGTGGTGGGTCTGGGGATCTTCACGGTGGCGCTGCTTTTGGTGTTCGGTGTTTTGGCTTCCTCAGCCCGCTCCTCGAGCCAGGCCAGGGAGTACGCCGTGGCTCTGCACCTGGCCCGGGAAAACATGGAGAGACTGTGCTCTCTGCCTTACCCCAACGTGGTCACCGAAACGGCGGTGGAATTTCCACTGGGTTCCGTCGTCAACGGGGTGGCCTCCACCGTTTCCTACCAGGTTATTACCGAAGTGGTCGAAGTCAACCCCGGAGAGCAAAAGAGTGTGGTTGTAACCGTGGAGTGGCAGCACTCCGAAACCACCCGTCGGGTGCGCCTGGAGAGCCTTCGTGTCCAACTCTAGAAGACTGGGGTTCAGCATCCTTGAGTTGGCGGTTGCCATGGGGTTGCTGCTGTTTCTACTGGGCAGCCTGTACCTGCTGCTGGTGGCAGGCTTTCGTTATCTTCAGCAGGCCCAGGCGTTGCAGACGGCCCATCAGAACTCCCTGATGGGCCTACGCAAGGTCAGTCAGGAATTGGCTGCCAGCAATTCTGCCACCATAACCATAGGCACCGCTCCCGATTTCGTGGCCATGCTTTCTCCCCAAAGCCTCATCACCCAGGCCGATTACACCCGGTACACCTACAGCGGCACCAACCTGGAGTGGAAAAAGTGGGTATGCTTCTATCATCAACCTGCCCCAGCCGAAGTCTTGATGCGAGCAGAACTCGAACTCCCCGCCCCGGCCGTCTTACCGCCCACTCCAGCCCCCCCCGCCCTGGGCGACTTCCAGACCGCCCCGGCCCAAGCCCCCGCAGCCTTACACGTGACCGCCTTCTCAGTGGTCCCGGGCAGCACCCCCGAGACCTTCCGAGTCAGCCTAACCGTGACCAAACCGCTCAATTCCGAAAAAGTCACGTCCCTCTCCGCCCAGAGTGAAGTCAAGGTGCAAAACTAAGGCCTGTTGATCCATGCGCCGCGCCCCCGCGCGCTGTGCCCCCGCGCGGTACTGCATCATCATGCAGTGCCGTGCCGAATCCCCCAGCCCCGCGCGCGTTGTGGCTCCCCCGGCCTGCCACATGTGGCGCCCCCGGGCTGCCGCATACTCCCCGCGCAGGTACGCCGAGATCTAGCGACTTGAACCCGCTAAACTTCGCGGGTTGAAACGGCTAACTTTTCGCGCCCCCACGCCGCACTGCATCATCATGCAGCGCCGAGCTGAATCCCCCGGTACCCGCGCCGCGCCCCCGCGCGGTACTGCATCATCATGCAACGCCGTGCTGCATCCCCCGGTACCCGCGCCGCGCCCCCACGCCGCACTGCATCATCATGCAGCGCCGTGCTGAATCCCCCGGCAACAACTGGTTCGAAGCCGGAGTTGAAGCCGGAAAAGCGGAAGAACGGCAACGTACCGAGCAAGAGGCTCGAAGAGCCGAAATCCTCGCGGAACGACTACGCGAGCTAGGCGTGGACCCCGATCTGCTAACCGACTGACAACTTGCCAACACGCTGCATCAGCATGCAGCACCGTCTGCTGACCGCAGTGAGAATTGATCTAAAACCGCTGGTGGCTGACCACCATGGCGGTGGTGGAGCCGCCCTCGGTGGCGGCTCCGCTGGACGCAGGATCGAAAAAGAGATGGGAACCATTCTGAATGGTGAGATCGTTACCGATCAGGTTGCCGTAGACGGTAGAACCGCCTTGATACACCACTGAAGAAGTGGGAGCGTAAAGCACGTAGTAGGCGAGGCCCCCCTGCTGCACCGTCACTGTACCATCTTCTACCAGAAATTTAAGATCCGTGGGCACCTTGCTGGGGTTTACGACCGCGCCGGTCATGATGGTCACGTCACTCTGAATGTAGATGGTGGTGGGGCCGGTGATGGCGAACTGTCCACCGCCCTGGAGGGTAAGACTCTTGAAGGTGTATTCCCCCGGGGCCAAGATCATTTCAGCACCCCCCTGCGAGGTTACATCTCCGTAAACCCCGGGAGTGAGATTGACGATGTTTGCGGCATCGGCCATCGCCGGGGCGGCGCCACTCGGGTCGGCGGGCAGCACTACGGGGTCCATTGGAACGGGTGCTGAGAGATTCCCTCGGGTCCCTTCGACGTTGGATCCACCCTCCACCACGATCGAGGTGCTGGCTGCTCCAAGTCCGGCATCGGCGTTACCCACCACCGTAGAACCTCCCTGAACCGTAATGGCACCGTCCTGGATTCCATTGGTGGCAATATTGGCTGCCTGAGGAAGCACCTCATTGGTCACCGGGTCACGAGAAGTGACACTCGAGCCTCCCTGCACCGTGATCTTCTCGTGAGCCACCGCCGCGTAGTCCAGGGTGCCCACCTCGGTTCGGACCATGAGTCCGATCTGACGGGAGAAATCGTCGTACGTTCCGGTGCTCAGCACGTATACCAGGCCGGGGGGTACAATCACTCCGTTGGGAGGTGAGGGCCCACCCTCGCGAAAGGTCTCCACTTTGTAGGTACATTCGCTATTGGGCAATTCCTGCACCGCCGGGGTGAAGCCGGTCCAGGCAGAGTTGCGAGAAAGCTCCCACAAGGCCGCCTGCCCTCCCCCTTCGGCCGCGTAATACGCCTTGTCACTGCGCAGCGACATAAAGGAGGTCTGCAAATTGCCGCTTCCTACAGCTACCAGCGCGGTAGTAATAATCGCCAGGATCCCCAGGACCATCATCACAGTGGCGATCGCGAATCCCTTTCGCAACGAAGACATCAACACCTCAAGAAGTATACCTCAAAATTTGAGCAACACACGCCCGAGTGCATAAATCAGCAACAGCATTTTCAAACTCTACTAACAAAGCAGCAATCTGAAGTTCACACGCAAGAGATAAGCTAAGGGCAACCCTCGATTTTAGATCGAGAAGACTGACCGCATGACCGTGGCGATCGCGAAACCCTAAAACCGCTACTGAGCCGTCCACCCTCCATCGATGGAAAGAGCCGTGCCAGTGATGCTGGCTGCCCCATCGGTGAGCAGGAACTGCATGGTGTCGGCGATCTGCTCCACGGTCACGAACCGGCCGGTGGGTTGGGCCGCCAACAACACCTGCTCCACCACCTCTTGCTCGGTCATGCCCCGGGCCCGGGCGGTGTCGGGGATCTGCTTTTCCACCAGGGGGGTCTTCACGTAGCCCGGACAGATAGCCACACAGGTGATGTTGTGCTTGGCCAGTTCCAGTGCCACCGTCTTGGTTAGACCGAGCACCCCGTGCTTGGCCGACACGTAAGCCGCCTTGAAGGGAGAAGCCACCAGGGAGTGGGCCGAGGCCAGGTTGATGATCCTCCCCCACCCCATCTCTTTCATACCGGGTACCGCCAGACGAATCGTGTGGAAGTTGGAACTCAGGTTGATGGCAATGATCTGCTCCCATTTATCGGCGCTGAACTCCTCCACGGGCGAAACGTGTTGAACGCCTGCGTTGTTGACCAACACGGAGATCGGTCCGAATTCCTCGCGGGCTTGCTTCATCATGCTCTCGATCGCTCCAGGGTCGGCCAGATCGGCCTCCGCGAAGCGCACCCTCTGGGAGTCGCCGAAACTGAGTAGAAAATCGTTCAGGGTGCTGGGATCGATGAGTCCGTTGACGCTCACTCGATACCCTAGGTCCGCCAGGCGGCGAGCCATAGCGTACCCGATACCGGAGGTGCCACCGGTCACCAGAGCGTGATTGGTTTTCATGGTTGTCATGAATTCCCCAGTTCCAGGTCCGCTGCAAACCTCATCTTAGAACTAGCTTAGAAATCGAAAGCGCTTCATAAGGCGAGCCTAAGGTTGGGGGAAAGGCCGCCCAAGAGGGGCCGAGAAGAGCTTCGATGTATGCGCGTCGTGAGCCTGATACTACTGATTCTGTGGTTCGTCCTACCCGCCTGGTCGCAAGAAGACGCCGAGGCGGAGGAGACGACTCACTATCCGAACATCACCCATCAGGGTCAGGTTCAGCTCCAACTCAATACCGGTGGGTTGGGGAGTTCTCGGGCCGGTAGTTTCAGCCCCATCAACAACGGTATCGGCAGCTTCCCGGCCGACGACAAGATCTTCTTTCGTAGGGTTCGTCCCGTCTGGGTGGTGGAGTTTTCCCCCAACCTGGAATTGGACACCGAGTTTGAGTTCGATTTCGAGGAGCGACGGATCGAAATCCTGGATCTGCTCTTGAAGTACGACTTCTCCGATGAGACATCTCTTTCCGTGGGCCGCTACAAGGTGCCGTTCGGTTGGGAGGGGCTGCGGAGTTCTCAAACCATCAATACGGTGGAGCGCAGCGACGCCACCGTCTACTTCTATCCGGAGCGAGACGTGGGGATCATGCTGAGCCACCAGCAACCCGGACTGGGAGAGTTTGCCCTGGGCACCTTTCTGGGCCAGCCCCGCAGCAACGGAGACAGCAACGGCGGGTTGGAACTGATCGGGCGGGCTAGCTTTCAGGTGACCGACCAGCTCAACCTGGGCGTCTCCGGGCACCTGGGTAGCTTCCGGCCCACCGGCACGACCCTGGACATTCCGGTGCGGCGGGTGGGAGGAGAACTGCAGTGGGAGTCCGGCCCCTTCCGAGTAGAGTCGGAGGCGATCTTCAGCAGTGGCTACAACACTGCCAACCAGGGAGACACCCGGGCCTTCGGCTACTACTTCAGCGGGATCTATCGGATAGCCGAGCCGTTGGAGTTGGTCCTCAGCTACGACCGTTTCGACCCAGACCTCGACAACCGTTCTTATCTGTCGGTGAGCAACCGAACCGATGATCGTGACCGAAAGGTGATCGGTCTCAATTACTACCTCTCTCGCGAACCCATCCACCGGGTCATGCTCAACTATGAAATGCGGCAGTCTTTGGAAGGGGCGCCGGTGGACACCCAGGGCTTCCGCCTGCGCTATCAAGTTGCCTGGTAGCGCCTATTTAAGCGAACCGGGCAGGACCCGGGGGCAACTCCTCAAAAAGTTACTGGTTACTACTTTGAGGTTTTACAATGGAATCAAGCTTTGAGTTTACTCTAAACGGCCGCACCGAGAAGGTGTCAGGCGCTTCTACGAACCAGTCCCTGCTCAGCTATTTGCGAGGACAGGGCTGCACCGGGAGCAAGGAAGGTTGCGCCGAGGGCGACTGCGGAGCGTGCACGGTGGCAGTGGTGGAGAGGAATGCTCAAGGCAAGCCCACCTACCGGGCCATCAACAGTTGCATCGCCCTTTTACCCACCCTCGCCGGTAAAGAAGTGATCACCGTCGAGGGGATCGGCACTCCCGAGGCCATGCACCCGGTGCAGGAAGCCATGGTGCGTCACTACGGTTCCCAGTGCGGCTATTGCACGCCGGGCTTCGTGGCCTCCATGTTTACGGGCTTCTATCGAGACGATCTCAAAGAGCCCTGGCAGATCAACGACCAGCTCAGCGGAAACCTCTGTCGCTGTACCGGTTACCGACCCATCCGCGACGCCTTTCTGGAGGCCTGCGACAAGCGCTGCCAGAGCGATCCCTTCCAAGAGCGGCTGAGCAAAGAGGTACCGGCCCTACAGCCGGTCGGCTATCAAAACTCCGAGCAAAAATTTCTCCGCCCGAATAGTCTCGAGCAACTCCTGGACTTGCTGGCCCAACACCCCGAGGCGGAGATGGTTTGCGGAGCCACCGAACTCGGGGTCTACATCAACAAAGCCCACAAGCGCTATCCTACTTTGATCTCCACCGAAGGGGTCCCCGAACTCACCGCCATCACCCACACCCCGGAAGCCCTGGTGGTGGGGGCGGCGGCCTCCCTCACCGCCCTGGAAGAATCGCTGAACGGGGAGTTCCCGGAGATCAAGAAGATGCTTCTGGTCTTTGCCTCGCGCCCTATCCGCAACCGGGCCAGTCTGGGCGGCAACCTGGTGACTGCCTCTCCCATCGGCGATATGGCCCCGGTTTTGCTCGCTCTGAACGCCTCGGTGGAACTGGCCGGCCGCAACGGTCGGCGCAGCGTGCCGCTGTCAGACTTTTTCGTGGGCTATCGGAAAACCGTACTGGCCCCTGGTGAAGTCATGGTCTCGGTCTCCATTCCTCGGGTCATGGCCTCCCCTTCTCGCCTGGTCAACTCCTACAAAGTCTCCAAGCGACGCGAACTCGATATCGCCATCGTCTCAGCCGGTTTCTGCGTGGAAACCGATCCGGCCGGGATTGTGACCGCGGCGCGTCTGGGCTACGGCGGAGTGGCCGCCATGCCTTCCCGGGCCCTGAAAACCGAAGAGTTTCTGCGGGGCCGCCCCTGGAACGAATCCACCGTGAAGGGAGCCCTCGAAGTTTTGGCCGAAGAGTTTGCCCCCATCGACGACGTGCGGGCCCAGGCAGAATTTCGAAAACACCTGATCGTGAATCTGTTTGAGAAGTTCTGGCTAAAAGAGGAGAGCGCGGCCCAGGATCTGCCTCTCAACTTCACCCCCGGAGAGCTCTTTCCGGAGACCGACGATTCTCGAGGGCTCAAGCACGACAGCGCCGTGGGTCACGCCACCGGAACCGCCCAGTACGTCGACGATCAAGCCCGACGTCGCCCCATGCTGGAGCTCTGGCCGGTGCTCTCAACTCAGGCTCACGCCCGGATCACCGAACTCGACACTTCCAAAGCCGAATCCATGCCCGGGGTGGTCTGCGTTTTGACCGCCAAAGACGTTCCCGGCCTCAACGACATCGGCGCCCTGCGGCCCGACGAGCCTCTGCTGGCCGACGGCCTGGTCCATTATCACGGCCAGGTGATCGCCGCGGTGGTGGGCCACTCCCTGGAAGAGTGCAAAAACGCCGCCCGAGCCGTGACTGCACAATACGAGCCGCTGGAGCCGATCCGAAACGTGCGGGAGGCCATCGCTCAAAACTCTTTTCACACCGATCCCCACATCATCCGCCGGGGCGACGTGGAGCAAGCCTTTCAAAACAGCACCCACGTGGTGGAAGGGGAACTCGAAATCGGAGGCCAGGAGCATTTCTATCTGGAGTCCCAGGCCGCCTGGGCCGAACGAGGAGACGACGGAGACGTCTTCGTCTGTTCCTCCACCCAGCACCCTTCGGAGATCCAGGCCGTGGTGTCTCATGTCTTGCACCTCCCGGCCAACAAAGTGGTGGTGGAAGCCCCCCGCATGGGCGGAGGCTTCGGCGGTAAGGAGACCCAGGGCAACGGCTGGGCATCTCTGGCTGCACTGGCGGCCTGGAAGACCGACCGGCCGGTCCGTCTGCAACTGGATCGCGACGTAGATATGACAGTAACCGGCAAGCGACACCCTTTCTACGGAAAGTATCAAGTGGGGTTCGACGCCGAAGGGCGCATCCAGGGCGCGCGGGTAAACCTCGTCTCCGACGGAGGGTGGGCGCTCGATCTCTCCGAGTCCATCTCCGATCGGGCACTTTTCCACCTGGACAACGCCTACTACTTCCCCGCCGTGGACTTCAGCAGCCGAGTTGGCAAAACGAACAACTGTTCCCATACCGCTTATCGCGGCTTCGGGGGGCCCCAGGGCGTGGTCTTCTGTGAAGAGATCCTGGATCGAGTGGCCCGCCACCTGTCCCTGCCTCCCGAGCTGGTGCGAGAGCGCAACCTCTACCACGGAGAGGGAGAGAGCAACCGCACCCACTACGGGCAGGACTTAAAAGACAACCGGATCCAGCAGATCTGGACCACCCTGCGGGACCAACAGCGGTTGGGCGCCCGCCGGGCCGAAATCCAGGCCTGGAACAAAGCCCATCCCTACAAAAAACGCGGCATCGCCATGACCCCGGTAAAATTCGGGATCTCTTTCACCGCTTCGTTTTTGAATCAGGCAGGCGCTCTGGTCTTGATCTATCGAGACGGGACCGTGCAGGTCAATCACGGCGGGACCGAGATGGGCCAAGGCCTCTACAGCAAGATGCAGGGCGTTGCCATGCGCGAATTCGGAACCCCCGCCCATCGCATTCGCGTCATGAAGACCCGCACCGACAAGGTTCCAAATACCTCCCCCACGGCCGCCTCCAGCGGTGCCGACCTCAACGGCGCAGCGGTGAGGGCAGCTTGTCTCATCTTAAAGGGCAGACTAGCCGAAGTGGCAGCCCGCCTACTCTCGGAGCGCGGAACCCCTAGCGAGCCCGAAGACATCACCTTCGCCGATGACAAGATCGGTGGAATGCCTTTCCAGGAAGTCGTGGAGGCGGCCTATTTAAGCCAGGTCTCGCTCTCCACCACCGGCTACTATAGCACGCCCGGGCTGGCCTACGACAAGAAGAGCGGCAAGGGTATCCCTTTTCACTACTTCGCCTACGGAGCCGCCATCACCGAGGTGGAAGTGGACGGCCTCACCGGTATGAAACGAATTTTACGGGTCGATATCCTGCACGACGTGGGCGAATCCCTCAACCCCCACGTCGACCGAGGCCAGATCGAGGGCGCCTTCGTCCAGGGCTCGGGCTGGCTCACCGGCGAAGAGCTCAAGTGGAACCACGAAGGACGTCTGCTTTCCCACTCGGCCAGCACCTACCAGATCCCTTCCATCGGAGATGCGCCTGCAGAATTCAACGTGACCCTTCTGAAAAATGCACCTCAAGACGGGGTGATCCACGGCAGCAAAGCTGTGGGCGAACCGCCCTTCATGCTGGCCACTTCAACCCGAGAAGCGATCCGCGATGCGATAGCCGCCTTTGCCGGAGAGAGCAGCCCAAAGGTGGTACCCCTGGCCTGCCCGGCCACCCACGAAGCCATCTTCCACTGCATCGACAGTATAAAAGCCCGCCCCCGAGGTGATCTGGCCACTATGACCGCCCACTAACAAACGATTCAGCTATGGTCGGGTTCGGAGGGTGTCTTTTGCTCTTCCGGCTCCACCTGCTCCCCTCGCTCTTCTAAGAGCCTGTCCAGTCCTGTCTTGCGCTCTTCGAACTTCTCCCGACACCGCTTCCGGGTGTACCAGAAATAGAACCCCGGGGTGCCGCCAAAAACAAGACCAATGAATAAACCTGTCAACGGCTCAATAAAAAGGGCCGGCAGGGTCCAGAGCCAGATACACCCCATGCAACTGGGGACCACGTCGGCCACGAAGGGTGTTTTCGGCTTCTGGACCAGTTTGTGCTTGCCTATCTCGATCAGTTCCAGGGCCTGCTGCAAAGGAGATTTACACGATTCAATAAGCTGCTCGAGTTCCGGACTATCGCGCAGTTGGCTGTGCCCCAGGTCGCAGGGGCAGTGCTCGGCCGTGGCCACGATCTTGAACCCGTCGCCCAGGCTATGGCAGGTCACCGGTTGGAGTAGGCAACCGGCCACCACCGGATAGATCTCCGTGGGTCCCGCCAGGTCTTTGCGAGCCAGGATGACGATGGAGTGGTCCCTCTCCCGGGCCACCCCCAGCCACCTTGCCTCAGAGGTAAGCTGCAGGTGGGAGTGATCAAGGATCTTCTCTCCCAGTTCGGCCAGCGTTCGGCCGGTAGGAACCAGGGCCAGGTCTCGAGTCTCCCTCCCCTTCAACAGCAACTCGAGCCAGAAACGCCCTTTCTCGCCTCGGGCCATAAACTGGGTGCTGAAGGTATTGTTAAGCAGTATCCGACTCTCTTTCCCCATCTTGTAAAAAACCGGCATGGTACTGTAGCTGAAGCTGTCCTCCCAGAGAAAGCGCGGGAGTGGCGGCGAGGAGTCCCTGGAAAACCGCAAGATGAGAGAAGGTCCCTGGAGGCTCGGCTCGTCGTCCTCCCACTCCCCGAAAAGCGGCTCGCTCTCAAAACCCTCCATCCAGCAGGCCGCTTCCAGCATTTTACCCTCGGGTGTGGGCACCGCCAGGGCGCTCAACCCCACCGCCAGGAAATCTTCAGCCTCCTGCCCTCCCCCTAACCCGAGTTTGGCCAGGCATCGTCTCAATTCAACTCGATCGAGGCTACGTTCGGGCCCCGTTCCGTCGAATTGCCAGCGGTCGGAAGTACGAGTGATCTCCAACTCCCGGCAACCCAAACGGCAAAAGGCCTGACCGAGCTTCAGGGTCCAGGCCCCCTGCTCAACCTGTCCAAAAAGAGCCATCTTGCGGGCAGCCTCCCGCAGGTCGATCCTGAATGACCCCTCGTCGGCCAGGTCTCCCCGGGAACGCTCCACTTGAAGAAACTTATCGATAAACTCGCTCAACTCGTAAATGGTATCAGATTCAGATGAAAAACTCCTAAAATTCGGATTGATAAAGCTTTTTGGGAGAAAAGCATATTTGTAAAGACCTCGCAGGGTAAGCTGAGAATCCCATGAAAGAAGGCGACCCATGGGACCTTTTACTGCAGCTCCGCACCACGATGTGTTGTTGCTGCTCATACAAATAGCCGTACTTCTGGCGGTGGCCAGACTTTTTGGAGAGATCGCCCTACGCTTCGGACAGCCCAGCGTGGTGGGAGAGATCTCGGCCGGTATCATCCTCGGGCCCTCCTTTCTGAGCGCCCTGTTTCCGGTGGTCGGGGAGTATCTTGTTCCTAAGGGCGACCAGGGCTATCTGCTGGAAGTGGTCAGCCTGATCGGAGCCATGTTTCTGCTGCTCATCACCGGGTTGGAGACTGACTTGCAATTGATCCGGCGACACATCCGGACCGCTGCGGGCGTCTCCATCGGGGGCATAGTCTGCACCTTCGCCAGTGGCTTTGCCCTGGGGATGTACCTCCCCGACAAGTTGCTGGCCAATTCCGATCAACGCATCGTGTTTGCCCTTTTCGTAGCCACTGCCATGTCCATCTCGGCCATCCCGGTGATCGCCAAAGTCCTCATGGACATGAACCTCATGCGGCGGGATGTGGGCCAGACGATCCTTGCTGCCGGTATGAATGACGACACGGTGGGCTGGATCATCCTTTCTATCGTGGCCGCTCTGGCCTCCGGGCAGGCTGTGGGGGAAGCGGAAATCGGCATGGCGCTGGGCAAGGTCCTGGTCTTTCTGCTCATCAGCTTTACGATAGGGCAATGGATAATCCGGCGGGCACTGGAGTACACCCAGGATAAGATCAAGAGCCGAGACCGTTTGATCACATTGGTAGCCGTGTTCACCTTCATATTCGGTGCCTTCACCCAGGCTCTGGGATTGGAAGCGGTGCTGGGAGCTTTCGTGGTGGGGATAATCCTTAGCCAGATGCGCCGACTACCAGCCGAGATCCCCCACTTTTTTGAGAGCGTTGCGCTGGGCGTCTTCGCCCCCATCTTTTTCGGAGTAGCCGGACTGAAAGTCAATATCCAGGGGCTCTTCGATCCCGAACTGGCACTTTACGCGGTACTGGTGATCGTGGTGGCCTGCACCGGAAAGGTCCTGGGTACCTACCTGGGAGCTCGCTTGATCGGCCGCAAGGACCACTGGACCGCACTGAGTTTCGGTGCAGGGCTCAACGCCAGGGGGGCCATGGAGATTATCATCGCGACCATCGGTCTCTCCCTGGGCATCCTTTCCCAGGAAATGTTCAGTATCATCGTCGTGATGGCCATGGTCACCTCTTTGATGGCACCCACCGCCCTGCGTTTCACGCTGGCTCGAGTAACACCGTCCAGCGAAGAGTTGGACCGCTTGAAGAAGGAAGAACGAGCCGCCGAGAGCCCCTGGGCGGGGCTGCACCGGGTCTTGGTGCCGGTCCGAATCAGGACCGACGGAGACGAATCGTATCATCAGCTCAAATCAACTATCTGCTCAATGTTGGCCGAGAAAAACGACCTTTCTCTCACCCTGATGACCATCGCCAACGACGGCGAGAGCGCCCAGGCCCAGAGCTTTCTGGACACGCTGGCACCCGTCTTTTCGCAAAACGCCCAGGTGGTTAAACGTGTGGTATCGGGCACTCCTCCCGTAGAGGCCATCCTGGACGAGGTCAAAAAGGATTATCAGCTCCTGATGCTGGGTGCCACCGAGACCGAGGATAACGACTCACTTTTCAGCCCCGCTATCGACGATTTGGTGAAACTCTCGAGTTGCTCTACCCTCATTTTCAAGCCTGGCACCGGAGAGCTCAGAGGTCGCTTTAGAGATATCCTGGTGCCCACCAACGGCAGTGCCGAGTCCCTGCGGGCAGCCGACTTGGCCTTCCGCCTGGCCGACGAAAATACCCAGATCCACGTGGTCTACGTGGTCGTGCGAGACGGTGAGAGCCCCCTCTTCGACCAACGAACCGACCACCTCGACACCGACCTGGGAAGGGGCCACCAGCACGTGGCTGAGATGACGGGGCTGGCCGAGGTGTTGGACATCCCCTGCTCCGGGGAGGTCCGGATCTACCGCGATGTGGCCGGAGGTATCTTGAATACCGCCGTGCGGCAGCACGCGGATCTGATCATCCTGGGAAGCGACGTTCGCCCTGGAGGAGAGAGGCTCTTCTTGGGCGCCCAGGTGGAGCGAGTTCTAAACAAGAGCACCTGCCCGGTCATCGTGGTCAACGAGTAAAAGGAGTGCTCCGGTTTCGGAAGAACCGCGCGGTTCATGAAAGAAACCACTCCTCCCCTTGAAGCCCCCGAAGATCCCGAAGTCGTATGGCTCCGGGAGGTTTATGTTCCCAATGAACCGCAGCTGACTGTACGAGCTGTCATCGGGGGGATGGCGATCGGGGCGATCATGTGCCTGTCCAACCTGTACGTCTTTTTTAAGACAGGTTGGAGCCTGGGGGTGACCCTGACGGCCTGCATCCTGGCTTTTGCCATCTTCAAGGCCCTGGGCGCGCTGGGGCAAAAACCTCTCTCGGCACTGGAAAACAACGCCCTGACCACGGTGGCTTCCGGGGCCGGTTACATGACCGGTGGGGGCAACATGGCCGCCTTTGGGGCGCTCTTGATGATCACCACCCTGCGCCCGGATCCGGCCTCCATGGTTCTGTGGTTCGGGGTGATTGCGGCCCTGGGCGTTTTTGTGGCCATCCCCATCAAGAGGCAGTTGGTCAATAAAGAAGCACTGGCCTTCCCCACCGGCACCGCGACAGCCGAGACCATACGGTCCTTACACGCCGAAGGGGAAGGTGCCGACGGCACGCGGAAGGCCAAGGCCCTGGGGTTTGCCGCACTTTTCGGTGCGGTGGTGGCCTTCCTGCGCGACGTGAAGGCCCCCTGGATGCCGCTCAATCTACCGGGTGCCCTGGAGTTCCCTTTTCAGATCGCCGGCCGAGCGGCTCGGGAATGGACGATCTCCTTTAAAACCGAGGTCGTGCTGCTGGGTGCGGGAGCCTTGATGAGCTTTCGAACCGGGTGGTCCCTTCTGCTGGGGGGCCTTCTCACCTACGGATTTCTTGCCCCGAGCCTGGTAGAGCGCGGCCTCATCGACACGGTGGACTACAAGACCATCATCGGCTGGACCCTCTGGCCGGCCGCCGGCATCCTGGTCAGTTCCGGCTTAACCGCCTTTCTGCTCGACGGCAAAAGCATTGTGCGGTCCTTCTCCAGTCTGTCCCGGATCTGGAAAAGTGGAGGTTCCGAAGATAAGGACCCTCTGGAAGAAGTGGAGGCTCCCGCATCCTGGTTCGTAGGCGGGATACTGCTCCTGACTCCGATCATCGTCTTTCTCATGAGCCACCTCTTCGCCATCCCGATCTGGGCCGGACTGGTGGCGGTTCCCCTGGCCATCATCATGGGGTTCGTAGCCGCTCGCGTGACCGGCGAAACCGACATCACGCCCACCAAAGCTCTGGGCCCGGTGACCCAGGCCCTTTACGGCGTCATGACTCCGGGCAACATGTCCGGTAACATCATGAGCGCCAACGTGACCGGCGGCATCGGGTTGCACGCGGCGGATCTGTTGACCACCCTGAAGACCGGGTGGCTGCTGGGGGCCAAGCCGCGAATCCAACTCTACGCCCAGCTTTTCGGGGTGGTAGCGGGAGCGGCTTGCGTGGTCCCAGCGTTCAACCTCCTTATTCCTGATCCCAGTGTACTGGGTGGTGAAGACTGGCCTGCCCCGGCGTGTCTGGTCTGGGCAGGAGTATCCGAGGCCTTTGCCCACGGACTGGACGCCCTCGAGCCGTCCGCTCGCTCGGCCTTTCTGGTGGGCGGGTTATTGGGAGCAGCCCTGGCCTTGATGGAAAAATTTGTACCCAGACAGCTCAGGACTTTCGTACCTTCCGCCTCGGGGCTGGGGATCGCCATGGTTATTCCCGGCGGCAACGCCATCGCCATGTTCCTGGGGAGCAGCATTGCCGAGTTCTTGCGTCGTTCTTACAAGAAAATAGCAGAGCGCTACGTGGTACCGGTGGCCTCTGGACTGATCGCCGGGGAGAGCCTGATGGGGATCGTCCTGGCGATCCTGCTGGTGGCCGGCTTTCTGCCGAAGTAAATTAGAAGCTGAGTCGTACTTTCGGTCGGCTGAAATTACTGGGAATATCGACCTTCACTTGGGGGGCCCTGTAGTTCTGGGATCGACTCTGACCGGCCGGCCGGCTAGGCGCTCGGTAAGAGCCACCGCCGGAAGAGCGATTCCCGGAAGCCGAACCTCCGCTGTAAGAGCGATATACCGGCTGGGGAGGAGGCGGGGGTGGAATTTTCTGCATGGAAAATTGAAGGTTGCGGGTCTTTCCGCCGTGCACTTCGATCGTCTCTTCGTGCGGCTTGTAGCCTTCTCTGACCAGCTTGATCCGATAAGAATCGATGGCAAGCCCGGTCAGTTCCACGGGAGTCTTACCCCGCTCCTGGCCGTTCACAAAAACTTTCGCCCCAGCCGGATTGGAGGTCAGGTTCAGATTTCCGGAGGCCGGTTTCAAGCTAGCCACCACCGTGACGGAGCCTCCCGCTTGCAGTTCTAGCTCCTGCTCCCAGGGATGGAAGCCCTGGAGAAAGACCTTGACCTGGTAAGTCCCGGGCGCTAGCTCTCCTTTATAAGGGGCCGGGAAGCGCTCTGCATTGACCAGAACCGTAGCTCCGGTGGGACTCGATTCGATCTCCAGAGCGGAAGGCCGATTGACGAACCACTGGTAAACCCCACCCACCGCTCCCAGGAGTAGTAGTAGCGCCAGGCCCGGTACCAGGAACCTGCGCGCCCGAGCCGGGCTGGAGGTGGTGCTCTTCGGAGCGGATGCAGGCGAGCTGATCTGTTCTTTCACCGGAGGGGTTGGGCCCGGTGCTACCGGCTCTTTGATAACCGAGGATACCGAAGACTCCTGGCGCCGCTGAAGCCCCAGAGCGATCTCTCGGAAACGGCGGGACTTTTCCTCACTGAGCGTCTCGACGCCCGCCTGAGAGCCTTCCTCGTGGAGGTCTGCCAGGGCCCCCAAAAGCTCCACCTGTAGCTCATAGTTGTTGGACGGTACCAGTTCTCTTGCTTCCTGCAAAGATCGCTGGGCCGCTTCCCACTGTTTTTCGGCGAGGGCGGCTCTGCCGTGCAGCACCAGGGCCGCTCCCAGGGCCTTGATGTCGTTACTCTCCCGACACTCTCCCACCACTTCTTCAGCAAGTTCCAGTGCCCCCACCCGATCTTGCAACAAAAGCAGCCTGATCTTTTCACAGCGAGCCTGAAGCTGGAAAGGACGGTCCGCCTTCTCTTCCACCTGCTCGAGGAGTTGCCTGGCCTGTTCAAACTCGCCGGAGCTTCGATACTGGCGTGCTCTGCCTAACAGGGCTTCCCCACTGGAGGCCACCAGAGCATCCTGCTGGTCGCTGAGCCGAGAGCCGATCTTCCTCAACTCCAGAGCCACCTCTTTCAGATCCTGAGGACGTTTCTCCGGGGATTTTTCCAGCATGCTCAAGATAAGGGTCTCGAGTTCAAGAGGCAGCCCCGGCATGAGAATGCTCGGCTTAGGAGGAGGGTCTTGCACGTGAGCCCGCACCATGGCAAGCGGGGTGGCTGCCTGAAAGGGCGGCCGGCAGCAAGCAGCTTCAAAAAGGCAGACCCCTAGAGCGTAAACATCGGCCGCGGGTCCCACCGCGTGCGACATGAGCTGCTCCGGGGCCAGATACGAAGCGGTACCGAGGATGGTTCCCTCCTGAGTGAGTTGGGTGCGCCCCGCCTCTCGTCGGGCCAGCCCCAGATCGCTGATCTTCGGCTCTCCCTCCAGGGTCATCAAAATATTGGCAGGCTTTATGTCCCGGTGCACCAGACCGCTCTCGTGGATATGGGCCAGCCCTTCGCAAATCCGGGCGTAGACCTCCAGCAAGGTTCGCAAGGAATCGCAATTCCGCTGAAACTTGCCCAGGGTGCCCCCGGCCACATACTCCATCTCGATGAACTCCTGGCCGGAGCTCTCGCCCAGGGAGTAAAAGTCCACGATATTGGGGTGATAGACCCCGGCCAGGTCCACCGCCTCACGCTGGAAGCGCCGGCGATTATTCTCGTCGTCGGTGGGGGGGAGAAACTTGAGCGCAACCTCTCGTTCACCGGCCGTATCGTAAGCTCGATACACCACCGCCATGCCTCCCCGGCCCAACTCTCCTTTGATCTGAAAGCGAGCAGGCACGTGAAGGCGGCCCTGGGTGGAGGCGTCGGTGACCGGGATCTCTACACTCACCCGGATAGCTTCTAGAAGCCCCGAGACTATTCCCCTGGAAGGTACTGGAAACGGCCGCCGGGAAGCTTGGCTTATGAACCCTTGCCCTTACTGCAACGAACCTGTCCTGGAGATGGCCCAGAAGTGTCGGCATTGTGGACAAGAACTCGATGAAGCCACTATCTTCATGAACGAATCGGCCATGCTGGAAGAAGTTCAAGCCATCAAGAAGCAAACGGAAGAACTCCAACTGCGAAAGGCTTCTCTCAAGAAGCAGTTTCAGCTATCAGCCGTCATGGCGCTGCTCTTTCTTTTGGCAGGTGGGGGGTTTCTGGTCTTCACTTCCGAGGGACTTCTACAGGGAATTGGGGCCTCCCTTATCGCCCTGGGAGTACTCGCCGGGTTCGTCTCTCTGAAGGCCCGCCGGGGTTTCGAAGCTCTATAGGAGCGTGTCGGAGTAGTCGGACACGCTCCTATAACGATACGGAGCGAACCGAAGAACTCTCCTGCTGCTTCAGCGGGTCGAAGAGTTCGATGGTGGTCTCACCAAAGCTCAGGAAGTCTCCTTCTCTGACGTATCCGAAACGGTCTCCCAGTTGCGTCATCCAGAGGAATTCGTCGGCCTCTCTGCGGATGGTGACGGGAGCTGAGTCAGGGCTTTTCCAGATGGAAAACCGGGCGTTGATGTCATCCCATTTGAGCACCAGATGGTTGGGCAGTACGCCGGGATCGGTCAGTTCCACCATCTGGTCGAATTTTAATCCCGACTTGTCGTTGGCCAGAGCATCGGCCTGTAAATTGCCTCGTCCAATGGTAAGAAAAAAGCCTTCCAGTACTTCAGAGCGGCCAGTGTCAGCCCCATTTCTTACAACCATGGAGAGGGGCTGGTTTTGGCGCAGAGAGATATTTCGCAGGACACCCTGGGAGATCCGCTCGGTGATCTCTTCGTTTCGTGGACCCTCCGGAGTCAAGGATTTCTCCATCTCCTGAGCTGGCTCCAGGACGAAGGTGGTCTTTCCCATTCGCACGCGGTCGCCGGGGCTCAAGATCGCGTGTTCGGACAGGGGTTCGTCGTTGACCCAGGTAAAATTGGTGGTAGAGCGATGATAAACGGTGTATCGCTCACTCACTTCGTTCCAAACGACTTCAGCGTGCCGGCGAGAGATGGCTTTGTCCGAGAGCAAAAACCAGCCTTCTGCCTGGTGGCCCGGCCCCCGTTGCCTGCCGATCATCATCCGTTCGGCATCGAGAGGCCGGATGTCGTCTGTGTCGGGGCCGTCGATCACTCGAAACTGTAAGCCGGAATGCCAGGTCATAAGAGGGTGCTACGCCGACGAAGAAAGGTTACCTCCCCCACTCCTGTGCAAGTCCTAACGCGTGATCAACACTGGACAGGAGGCTTCTTGGAGAGCGATCTCGGTTTGACTACCCAGCACCCAGCGGGCCACTCCTCCCTTTCCGTGGCTTCCTAAAACCAGCAGATCCGCTTCGACCTCTTCGGCGTACTCGGCAATCTCCAGAGAGTCCCCCACATCACGGACCAGGACCGAAACCGAAAGGTCGCCGAGTTCCCGAGCCAGGGCTTTCAGGTATTCCTCAGCGATCTCCAACTCTCTCTCCAAGATCTGGGGAAACTCTTCGCTGTAAAAGGATAGCCTGCTCACGGCCTGATAGAGGTACAGTTCGGCCCCCAGGTTGCGAGCCAGATCAGCAGCCTGCAGGAGAGCCTGCTCGGCGGGTTCGGAGCCGTCCAGTCCGACCACAATACGCTTGATCGCAGTTTTGCTTGGAGTCTCGATTTCCAAAGTTTTGGCTCCCACCACCAGCACCGGCACGGTAGCTCCCCGGGTCACCTTCACCGTTGTACTCCCCAGGAGCCAGCGCCCCAAACCACCGTGTCCGAGGCTGGCCATCAAGATCAGGTCGGCTTCGGCACCGGCCTCCAAGATCTCCACCGATGGTTTGCCCGAAAGGACCCGGGTGTTGACCTTAAACTCGGAAAGCTCAGCCTTCTTCTGCTCCAGATACTCGGTCGCCACCTTGAGTTGGACATCGTCGGTGAGCACGTCATTGAGCAGATTAGCCACTTCGGGGAAGGGATAGTAAAGCCCCGGAGGCTCGTAGCAGCGGACCAGGTCGATCTCAAGGGAGGGAGAGCACCCGGGGGCCAGCAAGCGAAGTAAGGGAAAAATCCGTTCTGAAAGCTTCGAACCATCAAGGGGTACGAGGATCTTGTTTATCATGGCCCTACCATACCCCCAAAGAACCTCTTCGCAACCTGATCTGGATCATTTGATCCTCAAGGCAAGGAGCGGTTGCCAAGAACCCGAAAGTCGGGCCATGAATCGACGAACCTTTCTGCAGTGGTCACTCCTGGGGGCGGGCCTGGCTCTGGGAGCCGGAGCAAGACCTGCCCGAGCTTTGGGTAAGAGGCTCAAACTGAGCTTTAAGCCCTATACCCTGAATCTCAGACACGCCTTCACCCTCTCCACCACCTCCCGAACCACCACTCCCGCCATGCTGACGCAGGTGGAGTACGATGGCATTTCGGGTTTCGGAGAGGCCGCCATGCCTCCTTACCTGGGAGAGTCTCAAGAGAGCGTGGCCGCCTTCCTCTCCAAGGTCGATCTCTCACCTTTTTCAGATCCACTGGCCCTGGAAGAGATTTTGACTTACGTGGATGGCCTGATGGCGGGGAATACTGCTGCCAAAGCCTCCGTGGATATCGCTCTTCACGACCTGGTTGGAAAGTTGCTGGGGTATCCCATCCACACGCTGTGGGGCTACGACGGCTCCAGGGCACCCCGCACCTCGTTTACCATTGGCATCGATGAACCGGAGGTGGTCAAGGATAAGACCCGTGAGGCAGCCGGCTTCAAGGTCCTCAAGATAAAAATGGGTCGGGGCACTGATCGGGAGATCGTGGAAGCGGTCAGAAGTGTTACCAACGTCCCCTTCACGGCCGATCCCAATCAAGGTTGGAGCGATCGCGAGGAGGCCCTGGACACCATCCACTGGCTGCAGGAGCAGGGCTGCCTCTTTGTGGAGCAGCCTTTACCCAAAGAGCGGGTCGATGACCTGGCCTGGCTAACCGAGCGCAGCCCCCTTCCCATCCTGGCCGACGAAGGCTGCCAGCGCCTGACCGACATCCGCAGTACCCTGGGCGTCTACTCCGGTATCGTGGTAAAGCTTATGAAGTGCACCGGCCTACGCGAAGCCCGTAACATGCTCACCGGTGCGCGGGCCCTGGGTCTTAAGACTTTGCTGGGCTGTATGACCGAGACCTCCTGCGCCATCTCCGCGGCCTCTCAAGTCTCAATGCTCGCTGATTGGGCGGATCTCGACGGAAATCTCCTCATCTCCAACGATCCCTTCGAAGGGACCACGGTCGAAAATGGGGTGCTAACCTTGAAGAACTTACCCGGAATCGGGGTCATCCCCTTACCCGGACTAAAAATCCCCTAAGGGGGGTGAAAAGCCAACGGCACTCGCAGTGGCTACGAGTGCCGTTCGTATTCGGAGTCCCGAAGATACGACGAGTGATGATTGGGCTTGCACCCTTGGCTGCCGGTATGAACTCGGCACCGGATTGTTGTGCTTTGATCGTCTTCGGTGGCTTTCCGTTATCCTGATACTAGCATCGGTGGGAGCAGCGGGAATTGACTTAGGTCAAATTTTTAAGGAGCACAACCGATCGGCCGCTCCTGATCAAGGGTGTCGCGGGTAGTATCGTTTTACCATTTCCAGGCAGTTGACCTTGGAGTCCGAAGGCAGCGTGAGGACGGTCAGGCGTACCTCGATGAGGTTGGTGTTTCCGGCTGTCCAGTGGGGCCGCTCGTGGTCGCTGAAGGCCGCCGGATTGTCGGTGGAAAAGGTGCCGTCGTTGCGTACAAACTTCACCTGAAACCCACCCTCTGAGTCTTTGTCCGGGGCCAGTTCATAAACCCCGTCGGCCCGCGGCTTGATGGCCTGGCCGGGGGAAAGTAGACCGTTGAGCAGAGCCCGCCCTCCGGCATCGGGAAGACCGGGGTTGGTAATGGATGGAGGCAACAGCGGATCCGCTACAGGCGTTTCCCAGCGCACCAGGTCGCTGGTCTTGCCGGTGGCCCGCTGGATCTTGTAATGCACGTTTTTTTTCCAGGCGGGTCCACCAAAAGGGGTGAGTTCGAACCCCTTGTTCGAGCCCATATCCACCGGACTCAGCATGGAGACCCCGTCGGGCCAGACTTTCACGCTATGGAGAGCGGTCATCTGAAAATCCGAGCTTATCTGGGTGAGGGCCAGACTGGCGTTTTGACTAATGTAGTACGACTCCCGGGCGGCCCGCTGAATACCGAGTCCGGACAGATAGACGGAAACTACCGCAGCCAGAACCACCAACGCCATGGTAGAAGCCAGTAAGATCTCGACCAGAGAATAACCCCGCTTATCGAACATCGGCTTGCCTCCACACCGGAACCTCAAACTCGAGCGTTCGCTCTTCCCATCGATCATCACCCTCTGGTTCACGCCACTGGACCACCACCTTCAACTCATCGGTGGCATCCTTTCCCTTGCCGAAAAAGCTCCCGTTCGAACGCTCCCCACCGGTCACGTAAAAGCTGTAATGGGCCTGCACCTTTCGGCCATCGATCACCACGAAGTAATCGAACTCGCCCGGCTTATCGGGACGGCCCCAGGACTCTGGTTTAGGGCGACCATAACGATGAGCGGTGATCTCTTCCAGCAGATTTTCTGCAAGTTGCACAGCCAACTGTCGCTCCCGGGTCTGGGTAGCGTGGCGCAACTGCAGGGAGAAACTGGTGACCACAACCAGCAATCCAACCACCAGCACGGCTACGGCGCAGATCACTTCGGCCAGTGAAAACCCGCGCTTCATCGGTTCCACCCAGTGGCCGTGACGTGATACATCGTGCGCCCCACATCCAGGGCGGTATTCTTTTGGGGGTCAGGCACGGCCACTTGAAGCGCCGAATTGAAGAACTCGTCGATGAACTTCAGATTGTATTCTCCCGGCTTACGAGGATTGTAGAGTGAAGCTCTGCTGTAGTAGGGAAAGTGGTAGAGCGCTTCGGCCCGGATCTGGCCTTGACCGCTGAGCAGGCAGCCCACCGTGTAGTCGGCGTCGATTCGCATATCGCCTTCGGAAAAAAACATCCCCGATGCAACCCTGGCTTCTTTACTTCCGATGCGCATGGTGTCTCCTGAGTAGAGCAACACCCCGGGCAACTCGCGGATGATCGTTTGGGGGTGGGACTCATCGTTCATATGCGAGTAGACCTTCTGGCGAATCTCGAGAACGGCTTGCCGAAAGCCGAAAAACAGGTTTTTCCCGGCATCCTTCAAGGCATCCTTGAGGATCTCTTTGGCCTTTTCCTTGAGCTGCTCGGTGATCTTCTCCTCGGCGCTCTCCTCGGCTTTTCCACCTCCACACTTGGGCGGAACAAAGGGGATGAGCTCCCGGATCACTCCCTCGATGAGTTCCTGGATCACGGTCTGAATCACCGCCCCCAGGAGTTCTGGAAGCGTCTCTTTGATAAACTTCTCACCCTGCTTCTCCAGAGAGCCCAGAACAAACTTCTCCCACTTGATCGAAGCAAAGGAACTGGCCACCAGGTCCGGATCCGTTTTGGTCATCACCGGCACCATGCCACGGCCGAAAACCCAGAGAGGTGACTGGGTGTAGAGGTTTTCACCGGTGGTGAAGTTCAGCTCCACCGAGTAGGCCAGACTGACGTACTTAAACACCTTTCTCATACAGTTGGGATAAGGCAGCGGGATGGGCCAGGGACCGGCGAAGGGCCCCGCTTCCGGAAAAACCTCGAAGGTGGTGGCGTACTCTGCAAACCAGCATTTTCTCCGTTGCCAGGGCCCCACTTCCGGAAACTTGGCAATGAAAGGGAATCCTTCTACCATCAATGGATTGTAAAAATCATCCACAAAGCCCTTAAGATTATTATTCTCTTTGGCCAGCGCCCGAATCAGGTCGTCCACTCCCATGCCAGGATGAATCCCGTGGGCGATCTCCACCTTCCCCTGTACCAGAATGGCCTGGTCGATGGCTCTGGTTGCCTCTAACCCGCTCACCAACAACACCGAGCCGAGTTCAAAGGTGCCCCCGTCCACCTTGAGGTCTCCCTCTACCAGCAAGGTTGAGCCCGGCTCCATGATAATTCGTCCTTTAGGAAAGGCCGAAAAGTTGGTGGAATCCACCTTGCTCCCCAGGTGGTCCCTCCATTCCCCGGGCTCTTCCAGGTGCAGGTGGGAGCCTTTGAGATGAAAGGTCGAACCTCGCTGCAGCCAGAGGTCCCCCCGAATAGTGAAGTCTTTGGTAAATCGCAGAGTTCGACCCCGCGGCACGGTGAGGGTACCGGTCATCTGGATACCACCCTTTTGCCAGGAAAATTTGGGGTCCTGATCACCCAGATTGATCACTCGGGTGTTCTCAAAAAATCCGGACAGGGGATCCTTGCCGTCGATCAGGGCGCCCACGATCTTGGCCAGTTGCCCGGCGATTCGAAAGTAAGACCAGCCCTTGGTGACAGCCTCGCCTTCCTCCTGAGCGTTGGTCGGGACTTCCGCCACCGTGCTCTGATTGGCGATGTCTTTGGCCGTGGCCGCCAGCTCTTCTTTGATCTCTTTATCCCGGGTGTGGCGGTTGTTGAGCTTGTCTTTTACCTCTCTCAGCTCGGAGCGGACCTTGTCGTACTCGCTCTTTTCTTCCTCCGGATCGAGACCTTCCAACTCGATCTCTAGCTTTTCTTTCTCCTCATCCAGTTCTTTAATCTCTTCCATGAGCTCAGCCAGTTCTTCGCTCAGTTCCTTTTGATGAGGCTGTCCAGAAAAGTCCACCGGCCAGGGATGGTGCAGAGCAAAAACGATCAAGAGGATATCGTTCTGAATACTGGGGAAAGGAAAAAACGGTACGTCATAAGCCTGGCCCACCCCGATGATCGAGCGAAAGTCGGCCTCACCCCGGAAGACCTGAGCGAGTTTAGCAACCGACAGGACCGAATCGTCGAAAAGGTGTGTTTTGTCGATCTGGTCCCGGGCGATCTCCTTGAACTGGGTGTTGATCTGGCTGCGCAAATCGTTGCTATAACTCTCCGCCGGGTTCTCCCCGGTGAATCCGATCCCGCCGGACTTGAGAGGCAATATCACAGGTCCAGAGCTGCTATAGGCCCGTCCCACCGGGTAAAGCTCCTCGATCCGGATCTCCCCCTGGGCGATAATGTCCACCGGCAGCCCGGTGTACCGCTTGGCCTTTGGGGCCGTCTCGTGGACCTCCAGGGAAGGGTTTTCCCAGGACACGGCTTTGGTCAAATAGACCTCGCCGTGAGGAGCGTAGGCGCCGTATGGAAAACCGGCGCTGTAGGCCACCATTTTGTTCCTACCCGAGCCTGAGTGCATCCGCACCAGGGTGTGATCGGGGGGAAGGCCGGGCCCCGTGTCGACCGTATTGTAAGAAGCCAGCGGCCGCTCCTGGGGCGTCTTGAACAGGTTCGTGAAACTGGCCCAGGCCACTCTAACCGGACGGTGCACCGATTCCCCGGTTTTCCATGAAACGTCCAGGCGAGCCCTCTCGTGGCTATCAGAGAAATTCTTGTCGAGATTGGCCTTGTCGTTGTGTGGGGCGTTTGGATCGGCCAGTTGGTGGCCCAGGTTGTTCTGAGTGCGGAAGCTCAAAACTTCATTTTGGAGATGGAGTTGCTCCCTGAGATAGATCTGGTCATTGGTTCGACCCTGATACGTGAGATTCAGAAGTAGTAACAACAAAATGCCCAGAAACACCAGGGCGAGCGGCAGTAAGAAACCTCTTTGGGAGTCTCTTATTAACCTTTTCCCACAACCCATACGCAACCGCTCTCAGAGAATAAGGACGGGACATTCGTGAGACTACTCACCGAAATCCTGTAGGACACAAAATTAGGGCCTGTGGACATTTGGCATTCCGAGCCAAACGCAGGACATTTTTCTCCTCCTGGAGTGGAATTTTCTGTGGAATAGTGGACCTATTTGAGGAAAATTTCGCTTCAGGAGGTGGAAA